>CAZOQV010000001.1:0-11595 GCA_964582365.1 uncultured Gammaproteobacteria bacterium
AAAAAAGCGTTAATTTAGTTTTAGCCACCGGCAACACCATGGTTGGTTTTTTAGATTCTCTTTCTAAAGAATCAGGTATCGACTGGTCTCGAGTCAGAGCCTTTCATTTAGATGAATATAAAGGTTTACCTGTGGATCATCCTGCTTCTTTTGCCTATTTTTTAAACAAAAATTTATTATCTAAAGTTTCCATCCCTGCTGAAAATATCAATTATATTAACGGTGCCAATCCGGATTTATCCTCATATATGGCTAAACTCAAAAGTACCGGTGGTGCTGATATTGTTATGTTGGGTATCGGTATGGACGGTCATTTGGGTTTCAATGAGCCACCTTTTTACAGTCATTTTGATGGTCGTATGGGCGAAGTCGATCTTACTCAAAGTACTATTGAAGCCAATAAAATTGATTATCCGGAAATTATTGAAAATCATTACGCTTTTAGTATGGGTATGGCTGATATTTTTGAAGGTAAAACTCTTTTCTTTTTAGCCAACAAAGCCAGAAAAGCGGAAATTGTTGCCAAAGCTCTTCAAGGACCAGTCACTGAAGAAGTTCCTGGTTCTATGATTCAAAATCACCCTAACGTTGTTGTGGTCTTAGATCAAGAAGCCGCCGCTTTATTAAAATAATTAAAATGGCTATTACTAATCCAGTTCACTTAAATCTGCTTAAAGTTCTTGCGGAATATAAATCAAAATCGAGTCAAACAGAAAAAGATTGGGTTAAAAAATATCTTGGCACCAATAAAATTTTTCATGGTTTTTCTAGTCAAGAGATGGTCGATTTAGCCAAAGATTTACTTCAAAAAAATAATTTTAATGATCAAGAATTAATTGATTTATTAAATTCTCTTTACCAAAATGGCACTACTTACACCGAAATTGCCTTGGCTGCCATTATTTTATCCAAATCTTCTAAATTGCTTCAAAATTTCGATCCTAAAAACCTAGATTTATGGTTAAATTATACCTGTGGTTGGGCAGAAAACGATGTCTTGTGTCAATCAAATTTTTCTAGCGAAATTGTTTTAAATAATTGGTCAAATTGGCAAAAAATTTTAAAAGATTTTAATAAAAGTAAAAATATAAATAAGCGTCGTGCCAGTTTAGTTTTATTGACCAAATCAGTTAATAAATCCGATGATTCACGTTTATCTAAATTAGCTTTTCAAAATATCGAAAACTTAAAATCAGAAAAAGAAATTTTAATTACCAAAGCAGTTTCCTGGTTGCTTCGTTCTTTAGTTTCTTTTCATAAACAAGACGTTTTGTCTTATTTAGAGAAAAATAAAAATACTTTACCTAAAATTGCCTATCGTGAGGCCCTATCAAAAGCCCTCACTGGCCGAAAATACAATAACTCCAAAAAACAAAATTAAAATAATTTTTACCCTTGCCCTGTCAAGGGAAAGGGGAGGGTTAGGGTTTAATATCTACTTTCCACAAAAGTCAAAGAATAACCTTTAGCATTAGCTCTTCCTGTTCTCCCTATTCGGTGAATATAATCCTCATAATTATTTGGTTTATCGTAATTAATTACATGGGTAATATCGGCCACATCTAAACCTCTGGCGGCCACATCTGTCGCCACTAAAACATTAATTATATTTTCCTTAAATGCTTTTAAAGTAGTCTGTCTTTGATGTTGAGCTTTATTTCCATGAAGCGAACCAACTTTAAATCCTTGCTGGTATAAATCTTTTGATAATTTTTCTACCACCAATTTAGTTCCTCCAAAAATTAGGACTTTTTTGAGTTCTTCTTTTTTTAACAAATCAATTAAAACTCTTTCCTTATCTTCTCGTTTTACTCTAACAACATCTTGTTCTACATTTTTAGAGCTTTCTTGAGTTTCAACCGAAACTTTAGCTGGATTAACTAAAAATGAATTAATTAATGGTTCAATTTTTCGGTTAACAGTCGCGGAGAAGAATAAAGTTTGATGGGGTGATGGAATTTGGGCCACAATTTCTTTAATATCGTTTACAAATCCCATATCTAACATTCGATCAACTTCGTCCAAAACGATAGTGTCAAATTTATCGAAACGGATAACTCTTCTTTTGGCCAAATCTTGTATTCTGCCTGGAGTTCCAACAATAATATGTGGATCTCGTCTAATATCTATTACTTGTTCTCTAAGATAAGCTCCGCCAATGGCTAAAGCCACAAAAACTCTCATGTCAAAAGTAAAAGATCTAATTTCTTGTTTAGTTTGTTGAGCTAATTCTCGGGTAGGGGATAGAATAATAATTCTTTTGCTTGGATTTTTTAAAATTTCATTAATTATCGGTAATGCAAAAGCGGCTGTTTTTCCTGTTCCTGTATTTGAAACACCTAAAACATCACGACCTTCTGAAATAAAAGGAATAATTTTATCTTGAATTTGGGTTGGTTTTAAATAACCCTTATCTTTGATATTTTTTAACAAAACCGGTTCAAAGTGAAAATCTTCAAAATTATTTTTAACGTTAGCTTCTTCGATTTTAATTATTGGACAAGCTTTTCGGATAAACATCGATTCATCGATATGACTTTCGAAACTTCGCTTTCTTCGACTTCCGGTTCCGTGATTGTTTCTGCTTCCAAATCGGCTTTGACCATAACTTGGCCTAGCTTTATTTCTGCCACCAAAGTTATTGGTGAATTTATTTTGATACATAATATTTTGTTGACCCAAACACTGTTTTTCGGCCGTAACCTAGAAACTTGCGGTGCCCACAAAATATTAACGCACCAATTTGCTTAAATCAGTAGGTAGTCTACCACACTACTTGTGAATTTGAAAATTAGCAAGATTTTTTTTGATTAATGAAGGCATTTCTTCAGTCGATATTTCCTTCCAAATTTCTTTAATTGACAACATTGTTTTATTAAGTAAATCTTGGCACAATTTTGCTGCATCGGACAATTCTTCATCTTTCAAAAGATCCAATCTTTGGGAAAAAGGACCATATTGTTCAAAAGCCAAACTTTGTCCTTTTGAATTTAATTTTCCCCAATTTTCACCATCACTAATTGTCATTTGATGATAGTGTAAATCCGCATCAATTTTATCTAAAATTTTACATATTAAAGCAACCTCAGTTGGTGTTTTTTGGTTTCTATTTTTTAAAAAATTACTTGCATCAGAAAAATCTAAATATAAGTTAAGTTCGTCCTCATTAAAAATTATTCTTGCCATTTCTCCCTCACTTTTTTCTACTTGTTTATCAAGATTAAGTTTTGACGCTTTTTCCGGAGCTGTCACGTCAGCAGTTTTACCAGTTTCAATTAATTGTTTGACTTCAGGTAAATCGTGAATTGCTAAAGTTTTTCTACAAGCGTCTTTTATTTCCTCATCTATTAATAACTCATCAACACTAGATATTAATCTTAAAGTATGAACTTTAACATTTTCTCCTTGGATTGCACGTGGAGAAAGTCCCAATCCTTCAAACCTTTGAATCATCTTGGCTTCTCTTAAAATATCATACAGCTCAGGTCTCAGTAAATCTTTTGCCATATTATTATCATTAAAAAATGGGTTTTCTTTTTGCATGGACAAATATATCACATTTTTATAGGCTTTTAAAAAACATCTGTCCTAGCATTACCAACACTGCTATTATCATAAAAAATAAAGCCGCCAAGGCCACGAATTTATGTTTCTTTTTAGTTTTAAATTCGCCCACTACTCTTTCATCATCAGAAATTTTAATAATTATGGCAATTAAGGGCACCGAAGCTATTCCGTTGATAATTGCCGCATAGTACAAAGCATTCATTACGTTTATTCCCAATAAGTTTATTAAAAATCCAATCCCTGTGGCAATAATAATAATTGCATAAAACATTTTAGCTTGACTAAATTTTTTAGATAAACCAACTTTAAAACCCAGCGATTCGGTCACTGCATAAGCCAAAGATCCCGCCAACACTGGAATTGATTGCCACCCAATTCCAATTATTCCAATTGCGAAAAGAACATAAGCAAAATTTCCTGCCAGTGGTTTTAACGCCAGTGCTGCTTGTTGTGGTGTATCAATTGAAAAAATTCCATTGGCATGTAAAGCTCCAGCTGTCGTTAACATAATCGCCAAAGCTATTAAATTAGAAAACAACATTCCTACCTTGGTATCAATTTCCATTCTTTTTACTTCTTTAATAGTGGTTTTTGGTTTACAATCAAAATCTTCAATTTCTCCAGTTGCTATTTGTTCTTCTACCTCTTGTGAACTTTGCCAAAAAAATAAATAAGGCGAAATTGTCGTTCCTACTAATCCAATAATTACCATCAAATATTCCAAATTAAATTCCACCTGAGGTACAAAACTTTCCCAAGCTAAGGTCTTAAAATTATGTTTAACCATAAAAGCCGTAATTAAATAAACTACCAAAATAAGGCTGATCCATTTTAGGATTTTTACATATTTTTTGTAAGGAACGGCTATTTGCATCCACACAATAAAAATGGCCGCTATTGCCAACCAATAAAAATAATTAAAACCAAAAAGCATTTGCATTGATGCCGCCATTATTCCCAAATCAGCTCCGATGTTTATAATGTTGGCCACTGCCAACAGACAAGTTGCCAAAATTAACATTCTTTTTGAATAATATCTTTTAATAATTCCGGCCAGCCCTTTTCCACTTACCATTCCAATTCGGCCACACATTTCCTGAATTGACACCACCGCCGGCCACATAAATAACATTATCCAATTTAATTTGTAGCCATATTTTGCTCCCGCCATTGAATAAGTCGCAATTCCCGACGGATCATCATCTGCCGCTCCGGTTATAAATCCTGGTCCTATTTTTTTGAAAAAATTTTTAATTTTTTTAAATATCACTTGCTAAAGATAACTGTTTTTTTAAATTAAATCTAGTGTGTTTATTATCAACGATCTACGATCTAACATCTACGATCTAGTCTCTCTTCATACTATAATTAAAACAGGGCGTTTAGGACGTTCAAATTTGGCGTACAAAAAATGAATACTTTTATAATAATAATTAGCCTATTCTTCGGAATTTTTGCCAAGTCCACTTTTGCTGAAGAAAAATTTGTCACCATCGAAACTATTCCCTCGGATCAAGAAATTATTATTGGCCAAACTTTTCCAGTTAATGTGACGATAGAAACAAATATCATAAATCGCACTTTTTATTATCTTTTTTACGGCGGTATTGGCAATACAACTATTCAAACTCGCGGTGAGGATGGACCCATTTTAAGTTTTACCGACGATCCTTATGATTGGGATAATCTTCCCACTTTTACTACCGATATGTCTGGCAATTGGTATCTTGAAGCCAACAATGCCTATATTAATCCAAATACTCCAGCTGGAACTTATTCTCTGTTTTTAAAAATTATTTTACCCGAATTAGATTCTGACGATATTGCTGACAGTTTTATTTCAGATCCTCAACCAATTACTGTAAAAGCATTTTCTTCAACCACTATTACTCCAACTGTCATTACTACTCCAACTCCAACCCCAACATTAATTCCTTTCCCTACCATCACCCCCATTCCTACCGCCATTATTTCTTTCCCCACTGCCACTCCCACTTCTCGTAATCAAATTCCAACTTTAACCCCCACTCCCACCATCAACATAAACATTTTTGGCGTCACTACCGAATCAACTTCCTCCGCCACTCCCACCACCAGTGTTGAACCAATTTCTCTCCCTACCGAAGCCTCAAGTTCCACTTTTATTGAAGTTGGTTCAAATCCACCAGAAATTAAATTGTCATCACCTCCCAAAAAAATTTCTCTTATTCCTTTCATCGTTTTAACTTCTATTTCTTCTTTATCAATGATTTTTTTTATCTTTCTAAAAATTAAAAAAAGATGACCATTATTTTAATAATTATCAGTTTAGTCATTGGTTTTTTCATAAAACCAGTTTCTGCTGTTGATTATTCCAGCCTTGATCCGGCCAATAATGAGCCTATTTATGTTCAATCTGGAACTCCACTCAATGATGTTTCCTTAGAGCCAATCATTTCCGATTCGCCTGTTTCCCAAGAATCAATTGAAAACAGACAGGCTTCCAGTTTGAAAAACGAAGCCGAAGCCGTTTATGAAATTAACAAAGACGTTACCGTTGAATTATTTAATTCGAATGATAATCAAATTGAAACTATTTTGACTAATGATCAAGACAGAAAAGTTGAAGCTCAAATTGATCAAGTTGATAAACAGGGGGTTACCACTCTTATCATTTCTCCTCCTCAACAACTAAAACCAGGCAAATATACCCTAGAAATTATTGATCAAACCGGCTCTAAAATTAAACAAGATTTCTTATGGGGAGTTTTGGCCATTAATCCAAATAAATCTATTTATAATCCCAATGAAACGGCCGATTTGGCCATGGCCGTTTTAAATGAAGAGGGAGAAATGATTTGTGATGCCAAATTAACTTTAAAAATCACCGATCCTAGCGGAGAATTAACCGAATTATCCACAGAAAATAATAAAATTATTATTAATCAAACCGAATGTAACAGTTCTGCTTTTACTTTAAAACCTGATTACCAATCTAGCTATAAAACTTCTAAAAATGGTAAATATCTAATGGAACTTACAGGTGAAACAGAAAATGGAATTTATACCATTACTGACAGTTTTGAAGTTCAATCAGACATAAATTTTGAAATTGAAAGAGTCAGTGCCACCAGAATTTATCCTCTTAATAATTATCCAGTGATTATTAATATCAAGGCCAATCAAGATTTTAAAGGTCATATTTATGACGAAGTACCGGTCAATTTTGATATTTTTCAGTCAGAAAAAGGGCAAATTGAATATACTGTTTTTCAAACCGATCATAATACTAAAAAAATTGATTGGTTGGTTGATCTTCAGAAAGGGGAGTCAATCAGCCTTGAATATCAATATAAAGCTCCCGATATCAGTCCTCAATTTTATCTAATTGGTCCTCTCCAATTGAATAATGACACCGATTTAATTTATCAAGAATCACGATCTTGGCAAATTGCCGCCGATGCGGTCACTGTAACTATTATCAATGCTGGTACTACTAATTGGGTTGTTCCAGACAATGTTTATTCTGTCCAAGTTCAAGCCTGGGGCGCTGGTGGTGGTGGTGGTGACGGTAAAATTGGTTACGGCGGTGGCGGTGGCGGTGGAGGTGCTTATGTTTCTGGCACCTTGGCTGTTATTCCGGGAAATACCTACCCAATCGTAATTGGTAGTGGTGGTTCTGGTGCTGATAGAATTAGTAGTGCTGCTGGTTTTTCTGGAGCTGATACTACTTTTAATTCCACCACTTTTGTCGCCAAAGGAGGACTAGGAGGAAATGGAAACACTGGTACTGCTGGAGGCTCGGGTGGTCTGGCTTCACAAAGTATTGGATCTACTAAATTCGACGGTGGTAATGGTGGAATTGGAAATAATGCTACTAGTGATGCTGGTGGTGGTGGCGGTGGTGCCGCTGGTCCTTTAGGTGTCGGTCGTTCCGGTTATAACGCTACCTCTGCCATTGGTGGTACTGGTGGTGCTGGTAATTTTGGCAGTGGTGGTGCCGGTGGTGCCGGTGGTAACCGTGGTGCTGGTGGTATTGGAGTATCTAACGCTACCGGTGGTGGTGGAGGCGGCGGCGGCGATAATGGTTCCAATGGTGGTAAAGGTGGCGCTCCAGGAGGTGGAGGTGGTGGTGGTGAATCCAATCTTGCTACTTCTATGGGTGCCAATGGTCAGGTTGTTTTAACTTACACTGCCAATTTACCTCCAAATACTCCCACCAACACTACCCCCACCAACGGCAGTGTCGGCGTTTCTATTAATCCCACTCTTGTCGCTTCTGATTATTCTGATACTGAAAGTGATTCTCATTCAGCTTCACAATGGCAAATTGCTACTGATTCTAGTTTTTCTTCTGTTATTTGGGACACTGGCACTACTACCGCTGCTACCACCATTAATGTTGGGTACACCCTTTCTTATTCCACTGTCTATTATTGGCGTGTTCGTTATCAACAATCCCTTTATAGTTCTTGGTCTTCTTATTCCAACAGTGGTGTTGGTACTTCTTTTACTACTGGTGCTGCATCGCAAGAGCCACCTTCAATTCCTACCCTTTCTTCACCAGTCACCGGTGCCACCGATGTTCCTATTCTTCCTACTTTTCAAACTGTCTCTACCGATATTAATAGCGATAATCTCCAATACGAACTAAAAATTTGTACCGATTCTGATATGACTGCTAATTGTCAAACTTTTGATCAAACTAACTCTAATAATAATTGGTCTGGTCAGAATGTTGGTACTTCTGCCTATTCTTCGGGCACAACTGCTACCTATGTTCTCTCAATTGGAAATTCTCTAGCCAAAAATACTACCTATTATTGGAAAACCCGAGCCAAAGATTATTCTGGCTCTAACACTTGGTCTGAAACTCAAGTCACCCCTAATTCTTTTACCACTAATAATGGTTCTAAACCTGCTATTCCAAGTTTAATTTATCCGGGTACTGACACTTTTTTTAGCACTGGTGCTACTTATCCAACTCTTGGTAGTTGGCCATGGTTTGTAACTTCTGCTGATGTCAATGGTGATGGTCAGGCTGATTTGATTACGGCTGACGAGGGTAGTAACAAGATCACTGTTTTTACTAATACTGGTAGTGGTACTTTTGGTATCGGTGTTACTTATCTGACTTTTGGAACTACTCCACGGTCTGTCACTTCTGCCGATGTTGATGGTGATGGTCAGGCTGATTTAATTACTGCTAATTCTGGTACTCCCGATTCTATCACTGTTTTTACTAATACTGGTAGTGGTACTTTTGGTATCGGTGTTACTTACCTTTACCCAGTTGATGGAACTGATCCATGGTCTGTCACTTCTGCTGATGTCAATGGTGATGGTCAAGTTGATTTAGTTACTGCTAATAATGGTGGTAATAATATTACTGTCTTTACTAATAAATATGGTATTGGCTCCAGTACCTTTAGTGCTGGTGTTACTTATCCGACTATTGGAACTTATCCAGAATCTGTCACTTCTGCCGATGTCAATGGTGATGGTCAGGCTGATTTAATTACTGCTAATAGTAATAGTGACAATATCACTGTCTTTACTAATAAATATGGTATCGGTTCTAGTACTTTTAGTGCTGGTGTTACTTATCCAACTATTGGACCTAATCCACGATCTGTCATTTCTGCCGATGTTGATGGTGATAGTAAGACTGATTTAATTACTTCTAATTATGATAATAACAATATTACTGTTTTTACTAATAAATATGGAATTGGTTCTAGTACTTTTAGTGTTGGTGTTACTTATCCAATTATTGGAAACGGTCCAGATTCTGTCACTTCTGCCGATGTCAATGGTGATGATCAGCCTGATTTAATTACTGTTAATTATGGTAGTAACAACATCGCTGTCCTTACTAATAAATATGGTATTGGTTCGAGTACTTTTAGCACTGGTGTTACTTATCCGACTCTTGGATCTAACCCAAACTCTGTCACTTCTGCCGATTTTAATGGTGATAGTAAAGCTGATTTGGCTGTTACTAATATTCTTAGTAACAACATTACTGTTTTTACTAATACTTATTCTTCCAACATCTCTCTTACTCCAACTTTCAGAACAGTTACTACCGATGTTAATGATGATTATCTTCAATATCAAATAAAATATTGTACCGATTTTGCTATGTCAGCTGGTTGTACTACTTTTGATCAGACTAGTTCTAATGTTGGTTGGTCATCTCAAGATGTCGGTACTTCTGCCTATTCTTCAGGTACCACTGCTTCTTATGCTCTTTCTGTTGGTAACTCTCTTGCTGAAGGCTCCACCTATTATTGGCAATCCCAAGCTATTGATCCTGCTGGTAAAAATGAATGGTCTGGTGTTCAATTAATTCCTTTCACTTTTACTACTGGAATCAGACCTAATATTCCTGTCTTAACTTCTCCTGCAATTGGTACTACTGAAGTTTCTCGTACTCCTTCATTATCTACAGTCGCCACTGATACCAATGGTGATAATCTCCAATACAAAATTGAAATCTGTACTAATTTAGCCATGTCTGTTGGTTGTACTATTTTTGATCAAACTAGTTCTAATGTTGGTTGGTCAGGTCAAGATGTCGGTACTTCTGCCTATTCTTCGGGAACCACTGCTACTTACACTCTTCAATCTCAACTAGATGTTGGTACTTCTTACTTCTGGCGCTCTTATGCTATTGATTATTCCAGTACCAATCGTTGGTCGTTAACTCAATCCACTGTTTATTCTTTTGTTACCATTAATAGTGGTTTTACTCCTTTCGTTCCCGATTTAATTGTTCCCAATAATGAAACTTTAAATGTTTCTCTTACTCCCGTTTTTGAAACTGTTGCTGTTGATTTTGATGGTGATCCTCTTCAATATGAACTAAAAATTTGTACTGATTCTGATATGACCGCCAATTGTCAAACTTTTGATCAAACCAGTTCTAACACTAATTGGTCTGGTCAAAACATTGGTACTTCTGCCTATTCTTCGGGCACCACTGCTGTCTATATTATTCCTATTGGAACTCCTTTAGCTGCCAATACCACTTATTTTTGGAAAACCCGAGCCATAGATTATTCTGATACCAACACTTGGTCTGAAACCCAAGCCACTGCCTATTCTTTTACTACCAGTGCTGTTCCTCTCACTCCTGAATTAGTCGTTCCCGGTAATGGTACTTCTCAGGTTCCCATCACCCCCACTTTTCAAACTGTGACCACTGATATTAACAACGACAATCTCCAATACGAACTAAAAATCTGTACTGATTCCAGTATGACTGCTAATTGTCAAACCTTTGATCAAACTAGTTCTAATGTTGGTTGGTCTGGTCAAGATGTTGGTACTTCTGCCTATTCTTCGGGCACCACTGCTACTTATATTCTTCAAATTGGTAATTCTCTAGCTGAAAATACTGTCTATTATTGGAAAACTCGAGCCAAAGATTATTCTGGCTCTAACACTTGGTCTGAAACTCAAGTCACTCCCAATTCTTTTGTCACCGAGATTAACGTTGCTCCTCTTATTCCTACTTTAATTAATATTGAAAGTAGTCTTACCTTTACTACCAATAATTATTCAACCATTGGAGCTAATCCATCTTCTGTCACTTCTGCTGATGTCAATGGTGATGATCAACCCGATTTAATTACTGCCAATTATAGTGGTAACAATATCACTGTCTTTATTAATAAATATGGTATTGGTTCTAGTACTTTTAATGTTGGTGTTACTTATCCGACTATTGGGTCTCAGCCAATGTCTGTCACTTCTGCCGATGTCAATGGTGATAATCAACCTGATTTAATTACTGCTAATACTAGTAGTAACAATATCACTGTCTTTACTAATAAATATGGTATTGGTTCCAGTACTTTTGATATTGGTGTTACTTATCCAACTATTGGAACTGCTCCATATTTTGTCACTTCTGCCGATGTCAATGGTGATGATCAACCAGATTTAATTACTGCTAATTATTTTGGTAACAACATTACTGTCTTTATTAATAAATATGGTATTGGTTCCAGTACTTTTGATATTGGTGTTACTTATCCAACT
>CAZOQV010000001.1:11695-108934 GCA_964582365.1 uncultured Gammaproteobacteria bacterium
TGGTATTGGTTCCAGTACTTTTGATATTGGTGTTACTTATCCAACTATTGGAACTTATCCAATATCTGTCACTTCTGCCGATGTCAATGGTGATGGTCAACCAGATTTAATTACTACTAATAATGGTAGTTCTTATTCCATTACTGTCTTTATTAATAAATATGGTATTGGTTCTAGTACTTTTGATATTGGTGTTACTTATCCAACTATTGCAACTCAGCCACACTCTGTCACTTCTGCCGATGTTAATGGTGATGGTCAAGCTGATTTAATTACTGCTAATACAGGTACCCCTGATTCCATTACTGTTTTTACTAACAAATATGGTATTGGTTCTAGTACTTTTGCTGTTGGTGTTACTTATCCAACTCTTGGGGCTGATCCATATTCTGTCACTTCTGCCGATGTCAACGGTGATGATCAACCTGATTTAATTACTGCTAATTATGGTAGTGATAACATCACTGTCTTTACTAATAAATATGGTATTGGTTCCAGTACTTTTAGTAGTGCTGTTAATTATTCAATTATTAGCACTGATCCACGTTCTGTTATTTCTGCCGATGTCAATGGTGATGGTCAGGCTGATTTAATTACTGCTAATTATTTTGGTAACAACATCACTGTCTTTACCAACATTTATCCTTCTAATACTTCTCTTACTCCAACTTTTAGAACAGTTACTACTGATGTTAACGATGATTATCTCCAATATCAAATAAAGTATTGTACTGATCTTGCCATGTCTGTTGGTTGTAGTACTTTTGATCAAACTAGTTCTAATGTTGGTTGGTCATCTCAAGATGTCGGTACCTTTGCCTATTCTTCAGGAACAACTGCTTCTTATGCTCTTTCTGTTGGTAACTCTCTCACTGAAGGTACCACCTATTATTGGCAATCCCAAGCTATTGATCCTGCTGGTAAAAACGAATGGTCTGGTGTTCAATCAATTCCTTTTTCTTTCACCACTGGAATCAGGCCTAATACTCCTGTTTTAACTTCTCCTGCAATTGGTACCACTGGTGTTTTTCTCGCTCCTTCATTATCTACAGTCGCCACTGATACCAATGGTGATAATCTCCAATACAAAATTGAAATCTGTACTGATTCAGCCATGTCTGTTGGTTGTACTATTTTTGATCAAACTTCTTCTAATGTTGGTTGGTCAGGTCAAGACATTGGTACTTCTGCCTATTCTTCGGGCACAACTGCTACCTACACTCTTCAATCCCAACTAGATGTTGGTACTTCTTACTTCTGGCGTTCTTATGCCATTGATTACTTAGGTATTAATCGTTGGTCAGAAACTCAAGCCACTCCTTATTCTTTTGTCACTAACGACAAACCTTTCACCCCTAATTTAATTGTTCCCAGCATTGGCGCTACTGATGTTTTTATTACTCCCACTTTTCAAACTGTGGCCACTGATGTTAACAACAATCCTCTTCAATACGAACTAAAAATCTGTACTGATTCTGATATGACTACTAATTGTCAAACTTTTGATCAAAGCACTAACAATAGTGGTTGGTCAGGTCAGAATGTTGGTACTTCTGCCTATTCTTCGGGCACCACTGCTACCTATGTTCTCTCAATTGGAAATTCTCTAGCCAAAAATACTACCTATTATTGGAAAACCCGAGCCAAAGATTATTCTGGCTCTAACACCTGGTCTGAAACTCAAAGTACTCCCAATTCTTTTGTCACTGGTGCTAGTTTTGTCCCTCTTGTCCCAAATTTAATTTATCCGGGCACTGACACTTTTTTAAGCACTGGTGTCACTTATTCTACCATTGCAACTTATCCAAATTCTGTTACTTCTGCCGATGTCAATAATGATGGTCAACCTGATTTAATTACTGCTAATTCTGGTAGTCCTGATTCCATTACTGTTTTTATCAATAAATATGGTATTGGTTCTAGTACTTTTAGCTCTGGTGTTAATTATTCGACCATTGGAGTTAATCCAACTTCTATCACCTCTGCCGATGTCAATGGTGATGGTCAGTCTGATTTAATTACTGCTAATTGGAGTGGTAACATCACTGTCTTTATCAATAAATATGGTATTGGTTCTAGTACTTTTAGTGTTGGTGTTACTTATCCAACTATTGGGTCTAGTCCAACTTCTGTCACCTCTGCCGATGTCAATGGTGATGGTCAGTCTGATTTAATTACTGCTAATTGGAGTGGTAACATCACTGTCTTTATCAATAAATATGGTATTGGTTCTAGTACTTTTAGTGTTGGTGTTACTTATCCATTTCCTGGATCAAATCTAGTAGACCATTTTGTCACTTCTGCCGATGTTAATGGTGACAATCAACCTGATTTAATTACTGCCAATGATTATGCTAACGACATCACTATTTTTATTAATAAATATGGTATTGGTTCTAGTACTTTTAGTACTGGTGTTAATTATTCAACTATTGGAACTTCTCCACGTTCTGTCACTTCTGCTGATCTTAATAGTGATGGTCAACCTGATTTAATTACTGCTGATTATAGTAGCAACAACATTACTATTTTTACTAATAAATATGGTATTGGTTCTAGTACTTTTGACGTTGGTGTTACTTATCCAACTATTGGTACTAATCCACGTTCTGTCACTTCTGCCGATATCAATGGTGATGGTAAGCAAGATTTAATTACTGTTAATTATGGTACTCCTGATTCTTTAACAATCTTTAATAACAATGGTGATGGTACTTTTAGTATTGGTGTTACTTATCCAACTATTGGAACTGATCCATATTCTGTCACTTCTGCCGATGTCAATAGTGACGGTAGGGCTGATTTAATTACTGCCAATTATAATAGTAGTAAAAACATCACTGTTTTTACTAATAATCATTCTTCTAACATTTCCCTTACTCCTCTTTTCCAAACAGTTACCACTGATACTGAGAATGATTATCTTCAATATCAAATAAAGTACTGTACTGATCTTGCCATGTCTGTTGGTTGTACTACTTTTGATCAGACTAGTTCTAATGTTGGTTGGTCATCTCAAGATGTCGGTACTTCTGCCTATTCTTCAGGCACCACTGCTTCTTATGCTCTTTCTATTGGTAATTCTCTTACTGAAGGTACCACCTATTATTGGCAATCCCAAGCCATTGATCCTGCTGGTAAAAATGAATGGTCTGATACTCAAACCACTCCTTTTACTTTTACTACTGGAGTCAGACCTAATACTCCTGTCTTAACTTCTCCTGCAATTGGTACTACTGAAGTTTCTCGTACTCCATCCTTATCCACAGTGGCCACTGATACTAATAGTGATAATCTCCAATACAAATTTGAAATTTGTACCGATTCAGGTATGACTACCAACTGTCAAATTTTTGATCAAACTAGTTCTAATGTTGGTTGGTCAGGTCAAAACATTGGTACTTCTGCCTATTCTTCGGGCACAACTGCTACTTACATTCTTCAATCACCCTTAGATGTTGGTACTTCTTACTTCTGGCGTTCTTATGCTATTGATTATTCCAGTACCAATCGTTGGTCGTTAACCCAATCAACTGTTTATTCTTTTGTTACCATTCTTGACCAAATTCCCAATCCTCCTTTTCTTCCCTATGTCAACGACATTACTGCTCAGGCTGGCCAACAAACTCCAGTTAGTGGTTTAATCGATCATACTCCCGCCTTTTCGGCTGTTTTTGATGATCCGGACACTTCCGATACCAGTTCATTTTATCAGCTTCAAATAGGTACAGACACAGATTGGGCTAGTGCTGAAATTTGGGACAGTACTAAATCTTCAATTGGCAGTACTTGTAACGAAAATTCTCGTTGTGCCGATATTGTTTATGGTGGGGGAACCAGCCTTGCCGATGGTTCCACCTATTATTGGCGAATTAAATTTTGGGATAATTTCGACGCCGAAGGTTCTTGGTCTGACACTCAACAATTTTCCATGAATAGTGTTCCAGTTGTTTCTAATGTCGTTATCAATGGTAATAATAGTATTAATCTTTCTGAAAATTTAACCATCGGTATCAGTTGGGTTTCTACTGTCACTGACGCCGACACTTATTTAAATCTTTCCTCTGCTACGGGTAAAATTTACCGTTCTGGACTTGGTTCAACTTGCACTTTAGATAATAATAATTGTTATCAAGACGCTAGTTGTAATTTTTATAATTGTAGTGACAATTCTTGTTCTGTACTTTGTAGTGCCGATCTTTATTTCTTTACCGAGGCCACCGATGAAGGTTCTACTTTTGCCAGTCAACATTATGAAGCTTGGGTTGAAGTCACCGACATTGAAAGTGAAGTTGGCTCCACTATCAGCAGTTCTACTACCGTCGATGTTAACACCATGTCTGCTTTTAGCATCGGTACTTCGATTTTTTATGGTGAAGTTTTTGCCGGCAGTGACACTGGTTCCAGCAATGCCATCACCACCGTTACTAATACTGGTAATTCTTTAATTAATTTGGAAATTACAGGGGATTATCTCTGTACCGATTACCCCAGTTGTGGAGATCAAACCATTGAGCCTTACAATCAACAATATAATTTATCAACCTTTAGTTACGGTACTGGAACCACTTTAAGCACTTCACCTCAGAGTGTTGAAGTTGGTATTTCCAAGCCAACCGAATCTCCATCTAATTCATTTAAAAATTTATATTGGGGCATTGGTATTCCTAACTTAAAAGAACCAGGGAATTATCAAGGAGCCACCACTATTTTATTTTATTAATTAACAAAATAATCTCGATAAAAGCACCTAATTTGATACATTGATTTTATTTTACATAACCATTATAGTTTTAAATAGAAAGTAACAAAAAAAATTATGAAATTAAGTTCGAAAAAAATTATTATTTGTCTAGTTTTCATTGCTGTATTTTTACTGCCCATTAAAAAAATTCTGGCCGAAACTATTGCCACTTCTGTCATTGTTGGTAATTCCGCTCCTACTTTTAGTGTTCAACCTTTTGAAACAATTGCTTCTACCACCGCCGCTCCAACCAATGTCGGTTCTACTGTAACTTTTCAAGCCACTGGTACCGATGGTAATAATGAAAATTATTATTTAGCTATTTGTAAGACCAATGCCATTACTGCCAATAACAACGGTGCTCCAACTTGTACAGGTGGTTATTGGTGTATTTCTGGTTCCACCACTTCTGGTAGTCCTGGTAGCTGTGGTTTTGGTACTCTTCAAGCCACCCCAGAATCCAACAACTGGTATGCTTTTATTTGTGATCATTCACCGTCTTCTGCTTGTTCAGCTTCCTCTCAAGGTACTGTTGGCGGTAACGGTTCTCCATTCGAAGTTAATCACCCTCCATCATTTGTTTCAATCGGGGTTACCACTCCTTTAAGCCCAGGTTCAACTCAAACCTGGTCTACTACCATCGGTACTTCTGATGCCGACACCGGTGCCAGTGATACTGTCAATCTTGTTGTCTGTAAAACCACTGGTATTACCAATGGGGCTTGTGACGGTGGTGCCGCCGATACTTGGTGTAGCAGTTCTCCGGTTGCTAGTGCTCCAAGCTGTTCTATCGGTATCAGTATTCCCACTCTCGACATAGGTTATACTGCTTTTGTTTATGTTTTTGATAATCACAATTTAGCCGCCACTGGTGCTGTTCAAGCCAGTGTTGCCAATTATGTAATAAATAATATTGCTCCAGTTGTTAGTGCCATCACTTTAAATAGTTCGGTTGGAACCAGTGACATTACTTTAAATGAAGGCGCCACTACTCCAGTTGTTCTAGGTGCCACCATTACTGACAACAACGGTTGTCTTGATCTTGATTCTGTAGTTGCCAGTCTTTATCGTTCCGGTATTGGTTATTCAGATTGTGATACCGAGGGTGAAGCTAACCCTAACAATTGTTATCCCGCCATGACTTGTGAGGTTAATAATGCCGTCAATGCTTGTAGTGGTGCCACCGATGCCTCTGCCGCTTATATTTGTACTGCCAATGTTAAACATTATGCCGATCCTACGGTTGATAATACCACTTACTCTGCTCAAACTTGGCTTGATACTTTTAAGGCCAGTGATGAAGCTTTAGACGATGCCCAAACTCTTGGTGCTGGCGTTGAAATGAATGATTTATTAGCCATGGACATTGGTTCTTCCCTTGCTTTCGGTAATCTTTCTGCTGGTCAAAGTTTAAGCCCTTTAAGTGCTTTAACCGTTGTCACCGCTACTGGTAATGTCGGTCTCGATCAAACCCTTGAAGGTACTCACATGTACAGCGTTGGTAACACCATTTCTGTTGAAAACCAAAAGTATTCTTTATCATCAGGAACCTCATATGCCAGTGGTATTGCCCTCGGTTTAACTCCTGTTGAAGCCGAATTAAATTGTAAAAAAACCACTTCTGATGTTGGTGAAACCAAACCAACCTACTGGGGTATTTACATTCCAATTGGAACAGTTGCTGGCACTTACGGTGGCACCAACACCGTCATAGCAGTTAAAGGTGAATTTGCCGCGTGGTAATATAAATTATGAAAAAACTTAGATTATTAATCATACTCTTAACCGCCATTTTACCTTTTGTTTTAACAAAATCAGTTTTTGCCGGTTTTGGCGTTTCTCCAGCCGAAATCTATAACGACAGTCTAAAGCCAGGAGCAAAATTTGAGAAAGAAATTATTTTATCTAGATCAGATCCAGATGAGAATTTAAAAGTAATTATTGAAACTGATCTTCATGAAGCCGAATCTTGGATAAAATTTGAACCAGGTCGAGAATTTGTTTTTCCCAAAGGTGAAACTCGTATCTCTTTAAAAGTAACCATTAATGTTCCTGACAATGCTGAATTAAAAAATTACAAAGGTCTTTTAAGAATTAAAGCCGCATCCATGGATTCCACCAATTCTGGAGTTTCTATCGTCCAAGGTGCTCGCATGGAAGTTAATCTCGTCACTACTTCCATTAATGTTGATATTTTAAGCATTAAAGGTTTAAATATTCCTAACGTCGATTTTCAGCAACCGATTAAACTTTTAGTTAATATTGAAAACAATGGTAATACTGAAGTTACTCCTTCAAAAATTATTTTAGAAATCCAAGATTTAACTCAAACTACCATTGAAACTCAAGAAGTTACTAAACTTGATAAAGTTTCTCCCAATACCACCAAAGAAATAACTGCTGAATTTAAAAATAACCTAAACAGTGGTGAATACTTTGGTTTAGTTAAAGTTTATTTAAATGATAAATTATTAAGATCTGATCGTTTAGTTTTCAAAATTAATGCCGCTCCAGAAGGTTACGTAGCCTTAACCACTAAAGATGCTAACTTGTTCTCCCGAATTTTTACTTTTATTAAAAATAATAAAGTCGAAACCATCGCCTTTATTTTAATTCCTCTGTTACCAATTCTTATTGGCTACATCTTATTTAAAAAATCGAAATCAACCAAGTTAAGGGTAATCTTTTTTATCGCCACTCTTGCCTATATAATTTTTATCATTATTTTAATCAGCCTTTATCATCAGAAACGTCTTAACGATCTCGCTAAACCAGGTGATGGGGGAAATGTTCAAGGAGAAATGATTGAAGTAACTCCAACCGATATTCCCAAAGTATCTTCTCAGTCTCCTTTAATAGTAAATCAAGACAATACTGGTTATTCTGTTTATCGAATTCCAGATTTAAGTTCCAATATCGTTTATACCGCGGTTGAGAATGAAAAACTCAATGTCGTTGGCGAAATAGAAGGTTGGTACCAGGTTTTAACCAGTAAAGGGGCTGGTGGTTGGTTACCAAAATCCAGCGTCAAGAAAACACAATAATTGTGTAGTAAAATAGGTGATGACTTCAAATTTCTCCACTATTAAAATTGCTGGTCCAGCTGGTTCTGGAATTAAATCTGCCGGCCAACTTTTTTCTAAAATTTTAATTGATCATGGTTTTAACTTAGCCGATTATAGCGAATATCCGTCTCTTGTTAGGGGAGGGCACAACACTTATCAAATCACTTTTTCCGATCAAAAAGTTTTTTCTACCCATTTTAACGTCGATTTATTCTTTTCTGTTTATCCGGGGCATTGGCAACAACATCAAGATGAATTTACTAAATCAACTCTCATTTTTTCCGAAGAAGATTTTTCTGGTGCTAAATCTAAAGCCAATTTTATTAATCTTCCTTTAAAAGAAATGGCCACTCAAGCTGGTAGTTCTTTAGTTATTAATACTCTTTGTTTGGGTGTTGCCACTTATCTTTACAATTTAGATGCCAAAAAAGCTAAAGAATTTATTTGTGAAGCCTATGCTAAATATGGCGAAATAAATTGCAATGCCTTTGATTTATCCTATGAATACGCCAAAAATAATCTTTCTAAATTTCAAATTAAAATTAAAAAACCAGTTAAAAAAACCAAAATGGGTTTTAACGAAGGTAATGAAGCTTTCGGCTGGGGATTCATCAAGGGTGGTGGTAAATTTTACGCCGCTTACCCTATGACTCCCGCCACTGGCACTCTTCACTTCTTGGCCAACAAACAAGCCGAGTTTAAATTAACTGTTGTTCATCCAGAAGACGAGATTGCTGCCGCCAATATGGCTGCTGGAGCCGCTTTTGCCGGTGCCCGCAGCGCCACTGGCACTTCAGGTGGTGGTTTTGCTCTTATGAATGAAGTTGTTAGTTTTTGCGGTATCACTGAAATTGGTATGGTTTATTATTTAGTTTCTCGTCCTGGTCCGGCCACTGGTCTTCCCACTTGGACCAGCCAAGGTGATTTACTCCACGCTATTTATTCTGGTCACGGTGAATTTTCTAAAGTTGTTTTAGCCCCCGGTGATGTTGATGAATCTTTTGAATTAGGCTACACCTCACTTAACTTAGCCGCTCGACTTCAAACTCCAATTATCGTCGTTAGTGATAAATTAATTGGTGAGTCAAGCTCCAGCACTAAATATTTTCCCGATATTGATGTAAAAATAGACGCAGGTGAAATAAAAACCGAAATAGAAGAAACTGATTTCAAAAGATACGCTTTCACCAAAGATGGCATTTCTCCACTTTCTTTGCCAGGCACTCCTGGTGGTGAATTTTTATGTAACAGTTACGAACATGATGAATTTGGTTTTGCTACCGAAGATGCTGTTTTGGCCGAAAAAATGTTTAATAAAAGAATGGCTAAACTAGAAATTGCTCAAAAAATCTGTCCTAAGGCCAATTTCTTTGCTTCCAAAAAAGCTAAAAAATTAATTTTAACTTGGGGTTCTCCCAAAGGTGCCATTTTAGAAGCCTTAAAATTAATGGACAACAAGGAAGATTTCGCTGTTTTACAATTAAAAACTCTTTGGCCAATTAATCCTGAAATTAAAACCATTATCAATGCTTTCAAAAAAATTATTGTTATTGAAAATAACGGTACCAATCAATTAATTACTCTTTTAAAATCTCAATTCGATTTTAATCCTACTACTATTATCAATAAAAATAATGGCCGCCCTTTCTTCCCAGAAGAAATTATTGATTTACTTAAAAAGTGAAATTATTAATTCTTAATTATTAACTCTTAATTATGATAAATTACCGCTCTAATATCGTTCCAACTTTTTGTCCAGGTTGTCACAATTTTTTTGTCTATGCTGCCATGCAGTCGGCCTTTAATGCCATAAATTTAAAATCATCCGATTTAGCCATTAATTTTGATATTGGTTGTGTTGGCAATATGGCTGATTTTTTTAAAGTTTACGGCGTTCACACTCTTCATGGCCGATCTGTTGCCATGGCTATGGGTGAAAAATTAGCTAACCCTAACTTGACGGTTTGTGTTGTTGGTGGTGATGGTGGTCTTTATGGTGAAGGCTTAAACCACTTAATTGCCGCCGCCAGATCAAACATAAACATCACTGTTTTTGTTTCTAATAATTATCTTTATAGTCTAACTACTGGTCAAACTAGTCCCACCACCCCCAAAGGTTCTCGTACTAAATCCACTCCATTGGGTAACACTAATGAACCTGTCGATATTCTCAAATTAATGACAGCTATTAATCCAAATGTTTTTGTTAAATCAGTTGATGCCAAAGACATTCAAGAAGTTTCTAAAACATTTAAAGAAGCTTTGGAATTTAAAGGTTTTTCTCTGGTTGAAACTCGTCAAGAATGTCTCGCTTTTGGTAAACAATTAAAAAGTTAAACAAATATGAATTTGACTTCACCAGCTAATTGGGAAGAATTAGTTAATTTAAAATCAATTTTACCAACTTGTACCCCAGAATTTGCTCGCTTAGCTGAAGATCTTAGATATTATCGTCTTTATCAAGAACTAGTCCCCAAAAAAATCAGATTAGAGATATTGGAAAGACGATTATCTGATGACATTTGTTTTGCTAAAAATATGTTTCCTTATACTCGTCTTTTAGTTAATTTACCAAAAGTAAAACAATATTGTCTTTGGTCAAAAAATGGTAAATTGTCCGACGAAGAAGTTGAAGCAAAAATTAATAAAACATTTCCCTCGAAATCATATTTTTGGTTTGAAAATTCAGCAGCCACTAAATCTGTTCCTGAAATCTGGCATTGCCATGTCTTTGTTAAAGAAGATTAATTTGATATTATTAAAAGGGAAAAATTAAACACCCCTTTTTTAATTATGAACAAATATCCGCTCTGTTTGTCGCTTGATGATGTTCTTTTATTACCTCAATTTTCTAAAATAAATTCTCGGTCAGAAGTCGATTTATCTTGGAAAATGGGTGATATTAAGTTAAAATTACCCTTAATTTCGGCCAATATGGATTGTGTTACTGGTGTCGACATGGCTGTTGCCTTAGGTAAAATTGGGGGACTTGGTGTAATTCCTCGTTTTGACAAACCAGAAATTCAATGTCAAAAAATTACAAAAATTAAGGCCGCCGGTGTTCCTGTTGCCGGTTCAATTGGTATTAAAGATGACGAATGGCAACGACTTGAACTCCTAATCAAAACGGGTGTTGATCATATTAATATTGATGTTGCTCATGGCCATTTAAAACGAGTTCAAGATTTTTCTTATCAAATTAAAAAGAAATATCCCTTTATTAATTTATCAGCCGGAGTTGTTGGAACAGCCGATGGTGCCCGTGATCTTTTCAAAGCCGGTGTTGATATTGTTAAAGTTGGTGTTGGCCCTGGCAGTATTTGCACTACCAGAATTATGACTGGTTGTGGTGCTCCTCAGTTTACTGCCATCACCGATTGTGCCAAAGTTTCAAGACATTATCATAAAATAATTTGGGCTGATGGTGGTGTTAAAAATTCTGGTGATGCTGTCAAATGTTTGGCCGCCGGTGCCTCTGCTGTTGTTTTGGGTAATGTTTTTGCTGGTACTGACGAAGCCCCTCCAGAAATTATTGATATTAATGGTCAAAAATATAAATCTTATAACGGTTCAACCAGTTCCATCGAAAAACAAAGACAATTAGGAAAAAATAACTCTGATAAAAACGGTCAGTATCTTAATCATATTGAAGGAGTTGAAGGATTTGTTCCTTACAAAGGTCCTCTGCTAGCACTAGTTGAAAAATTTATTGCGGGTATTAGATCTGGTTATTCTTATTGTGGAGCCACTAATACTCAAGAACTTTGGAAAAAAGCTAAATTTATTCAAGTCACCGCCGCCGGCCTTCGTGAAAATAATTTTCACGACATCATTTCTTCGTTGCCATCGTCACATAAATAATTTAATTTGACCTATTTTGTGATATAAACAGTATGATAATTATCATATCTAATTTATGAGTTTTCACAAAGAAACAGTTCGTGCTAATGAAGTTTTAAATGCTTACAATATCCGAAATAGAATTACTTTTGATAATCTAAATTTAGATGGTCAAAATCACAACATACTCGATTTTGGTTGTGGGTATGGAACGCCGACTCATATTTTAGCCGAATCAATTCCACATATAGACATTATTGGATACGATATTTCTTCAGAGAGAGTAGATAAAGCAAAACGTTTGTATTGGTCAAAACATATGGATAATATTAACTTTACTTCATCAGCGGAAGAAGTAAACAAAAATAGTCCTTATAACAATATTATTTCTTCTTTTGTATTAGAACATTCGGGTACAGAAGTCTTAATTTATTTTAAAGATCTTTTAAAAATAGGAGGTAAATTAATTATATTTTTTTACGATATTAAAGGAAAGGATATCGGCAACTTTGGTTTTTATACTGGTGAGGAACAAAACACTATTAAAAATATAGGACTCGAAGAATCATTGCGAATATGGTCTAAAAATGGTGTATCAGATTATATTAAAAGTGTTCAAGATGCTGGATTTTCTGTTTTAAAAACAAAAAAATTTCCTCGAAGTAAAGGTAAATATTCTTATTTAGTTGCTCAAAAAAAGAACTAGTTAATTTTTCTTTGCAATTATCGCCATAAATAAGGGAAATTCTTTTCTCGACTTATCTTCCATATAAGCCTTAGATCCGGTGCTTTTTTTATCAGAAATCCATTCTTCAATTTTTTCAATACTAAATCCATTATCAAAAAGCATTTCACTGTAAGCCGACAGGGGATAATGAAACGACCACGTATTTTCGCTTTCTTTTTTTCCCGGATGAGCCACAATTGAAATTTCTTGTGGAGTCATATAATTATCAATTCTTCGATATTGAATTTTTTTATTTACATCTTCGCCCCAAGAACTATGTTGAGGAATTCTAAAAATTGGATGATTTAAAACTATTACTAATTTCCCCCCTTTTTTCAAATGTTTAGCAAAATTCCTAATTACTCCAAACGGTTTTTTAATATTCTGTAACGCTAAAATAACTGCTCCACTATCAAAATTATTTTTTACAATTGGTAAATCTTTGCTCGCATCTGCCACATAAAATCGATGATTTGGATTTGTTTTCTTATTCTCAGCTTCTCGAATTAAATTACCCGCCAAATCAATTCCAAAATATTCCACCTTTTTATCCAAACTTCTTTCTAGTATTCCCTGTCCACAGGCTAAATCTAAAATAGATTCTCTTTCTTTTAATTTTAAAATTCTATTTAAATTTGGCATTATTATATGTTGGTGATAGTAGTGTCCTTCATCACCGACTGCTTTGTTGTACCACCTACTTACTTTTTGCCAAGAACTGTTTTCCATGATTGAATTTTAACATTTTTGTTAATTTCCACCAAAAGTAATATAATAAGTTATGAAAATTAATAAAATTTATGTCATTTTTCCCCTTATTTTAATTCTCATTTCTTTTGTTTTAGCCATCTTTTTTTATCCCATTTTTCCATCTCAAATTGCCACTCATTGGGGAATAAGCGGTCAAGCCGATGGTTATTCTTCAAAAGCTTTTGGCTTATTTTTTATGCCGATTTTATCGGTCGTTTTATTTTTTCTTTTTATTTCTTTACCAAAAATAGATCCTTACAAAAAAAATTTTGATCAATTTAAAAAATATTTTCAAAATTTTATCAACCTAATTTTTGCCTTTTTCTTTTATATTTATTTAATTACCATTATTTGGAATTTAGGCTTTCGTTTCAACATGATTCAAATTCTTTGCCCGGCTTTTGCCGCCCTTTTTTATTATGCCGGAGTTTTAATGTCTCATGCCAAACGTAATTGGTTTGTTGGTATTCGCACTCCTTGGACTATGTCCAACGAAAAAGTTTGGGATAAAACCCATAAAATAGGTGGAAAACTTTTTAAACTAACTGGTATAATTTCTTTATTGTCTTTAATTTTACCTGATCTTTCAGTATTTTTTATTTTAGTTCCCATTCTTTTCACTACTATTTTTGTCTTTATTTATTCTTACGTTGAATATAAAAAAACCGTTATATAATATCAAGATGATTATTATTAAAACCCCATCTCAGATTGAAGGAATTCGTAAATCGTCCCATTTAGCCGCGGAAACTCTCAGACATCTTTCAACTTTTATTAAACCAGGTATTTCCACTGAAGCCTTAAATCAGATTGGTCATAAATATATTATCGATCATGGTGCTATTCCAGCTCCTCTAAACTACAATGGCTTTCCCAAAAGTATTTGTACTTCAACTAATAATGTTGTTTGCCATGGCATTCCTTCTCCCAAAGAAATTTTAAAAGAAGGGGACATTATCAATATTGATATCACCACCATTTTAAACGGTTACTATGGCGATGTTTCCGCTTCTTTTCCGGTTGGGAAAATCAGTCAAAAATCTCAAAAACTAATTGATATTGCTAAAAAATGTCTTAACGATTCTATTAAGTGCCTTAAACCAGGTAAATATTTAAACGATTGCGTTGGTAAAATTATCGAGCCAATTGCTAAAAAAAATGGTTATAGTGTTGTTCAAGATCTTGGCGGTCACGGTGTTGGTCTTAATTTTCACGAAGAACCTTTTGTTTATCATTTTGATACCAGTCAAGAAAAAGTAATTCTAAAACCAGGAATGATTTTTACTATTGAACCAATGATAAATGATTCTCTAAATTGTCAAATTACACTCGATCGTGGCGATGGCTGGACTATTCGTACTTTTGATGGTTGCAACTCGGCTCAATTTGAACACACCATTCTAATAACCAAAAATGGTTATGAAATATTAACAATTTGATAACTTTAAAAACTTTATAACTTGATAAACTAAACTATGATCATTCTTGACGGCAAAAAACTTTCAGAAAAATTTTTAAATTATTTGAAATTAGAAATTGGAAATTTAGGAATTAAACCAACTCTAGATATAATTATTGTCGGTTCTGATCCTTCCAGTCAAAAATATGTTGCCATGAAACAGGAAAAAGCTCAATCGATTGGTATCGGTGGTTCAATTCATCAACTTAATCAAGATTCCACCACTGAAGAAGTTTTATCCTTAGTTCAAAATTTAAACCAAAATAAAAATGTTAACGCTTTTATGATTCAATTGCCTCTTCCTCCTCAAATTGACACTCAAAAAGTATTATTAGCCATCGATCCTAAAAAAGATGCTGACGGTCTTAGTCCTTGTAATTTAGGTCTTCTTTTTCAGAAAAAATCCAACGGAATTCCTTCCGCCACTGCCTTTGGAATTATGAGGTTATTAGAAGAGTATAAAATTAATGTCAGCGGTAAAAATGCGGTAATAATTGGTCGTAGTTCAGAGGTCTCAATTCCATTATTTGCCTTACTTATGGCCAAAAATGCCACAGTAACTATTTGTCACACCCACACCGAAAACCTAAAAGAAATTTGTTCCCAAGCTGATATTTTAGTTTCTTCAATTGGTAAACCAAAGTTTTTTGGTCCAGATTTTGTCAAACAAGATGCTGTTGTTATTGATGTTGGTTTCGCCACTGATCCTGCTACTGGCAAAACTACTGGTGATTTTGATTTTGATCAAGTTGCCAAAAAAACCAGTTTTATTACTCCCGTTCCCGGTGGTGTCGGCCCTATGACCGTCACTTCACTTCTTTTCAATACCGTCCAAATCGCCAAAAATTAGTTTGTTTTAGTAACTAGTCTGATAAGTAGAAAATACATCAGGAACTAATTGACCTCCATTATCAAGAATTTTTTTTGCCGCTTGGTCTCCTTTAAGAAAATAATCAAACCAGGCCCCACCAAAAGTGATTGTCGTTTCAAGTACTTTACTGTTTGCCATTGTTGGTTTTTTATCTAACATTGCCGCTACCGCGTCCCCAGATACTGATCCAGTTGGCGAAAATTGAACATGATTAGCTCCATTAAGAATAAGCAATGCTTTTTTAGCTTTAGTTGTTAAACCATAAAGGGTTTTTGATGCTTCTGGAGTCACAATACTATCCAAAGTTCCGGCCAAATACATAATTGGTACACTAGTTGAAGAAATATTACTATATATAGTATTCATTGATTTTTCTATATATTTTCCCAATAATAAGTTTGTTGTTAAGCTTGATACCAACTTCATTGCTCCAGTGCTTTTATCTGCCGGTGCAATTGCTAAAACTGCCTTTAGGTTTGCTGTTCCAGTAGTAAATAACGCCACATCTGCCCCCATTGAATGACCAACTATTCCCACTTTGCTTAAATCTACTTTACCTGTTAAAGAAGTTTCAAATTTATTTTTAGAAGATAAATAGGCTAAAAGAAAATTAGTTAATCTTTTTCCTTCTTCCATATTTACTCCTGGGATTATTCGATTAGGCATTGCCACAATATATCCTTTATTCGCCATAGCTTCGGCAAACCAAACATAATAAGAATACTGTGCTGCCATTCCATGGTTAACAATAATCACTGGATAAGGAGATGGGTTTTGATTAGTTCCAGATGGATAATAAAGTCCAAATTTGTAAATACCAAGATTTATATCCTCTTTAGCATAAGTTGCGGCTAGCACTTCCGGTTTCTTTACTAAAAAAAGAGAAACCCCGATTATTAATCCCAACATAATCACCGATAACGTTGGTATGGGTTTAAACCAAGAAAACAAATTCTTTTTGGTAGATTTCATATACTAGTTAAATACTTATTTCAACCTATGTCAAGCATTATTAATTAATTTAGCTTTATTTTTTTAAAAAAATATAATTTTGATATAATCTTTTTATGAAAATACAACTTTTTGACCGTGGAACCCCAAAAGGTAAACAATTATTTACTAATCTTGAAGAAGTCTGTCGACGACTTCAAATCGATTGGGATCCAGAATATATTAAAGACATGTCTCGGGTAATTAGTATGGGTCTTCAAGGCAACACTATTCTTTTAATCGACAACGAAGTTGCTTTTATGGATAAATATCCATCAACCAAAGAACTAGAATCAATTATTAGTGATTTTCAAAAATAAAATGTTTTTTAAAAAAATTTGTCGTCATCTTGTTAAAAACAAATTATTTCTCACGATTCTAGAAGCTTTTGCTTTTGTCACGATATGGCGCGGAACTTGGGGTCTTTTAGATAAATATTTATTTCCCGATTCACCTCAAATTAGTTATTTAACTTCAATCGCTATTGGTCTTACTTTACTTTTTATTTTTAGAGATAAATTAATCGATTAAAAATAATCTCTTCGCATTTTCATCAATTATTTTTTCTGTTTCTTTAAAACGTAATTTCCAAATTTCCGCTACTTTTTCATAAATATATTTAACATATTCTGGTTTATTTTCTTCGCCTCTAAAAGGTACTGGCGTTAAATAAGGGCAATCAGTTTCTAATAACAACCTATCTTTGGGTATATTTTTAACAATTTCTTCTAATCCAATTTCATAAGTCAAATTTCCATCAATTCCAAAATACCAATTTTCTCCTAAATCAATTACTTTTTTAATTCTTTTATTTCCCCCAGCATAACAATGAAAAACACCAGATAAATTTTTATATTCTTTCAGAATTTCTATTACTTCATCAACTGCTTTTCTAGCATGAATTATCAATGGTTTTTTATATTTTATTGCCAATTCGATTTGCGTTCTAAAAAGTTTTTCCTGCTTGTCCGCCATAGCTTTAGCGTCGGCGGATTTGTCTGGTAAATCAGAGTAATCCAATCCGCATTCACCAATAGCTACAATTTTTTTATGATTTTTTTTGACTATTTTTTTAAGTTCGGCAGGGGAGTTATCAGCTTCTTGTGGATGAATACCTACGCTAACTAATAACTTATCAGGATATTTTTTACCTAAAATAAGGTTATTTTTAGAAGTTTCGATTGTTGCCGCCGCTAAAATAATTTTATCAATCCCCTTGTCAATGTCGCACAATCTCCCTTCCAGATGAGCATGTGTATCAATCATCTTATTTTATCCTTGGAAATAAAGATTTTTCCAACGGTTTTACCTCATTTTTAAAACAATTTTCGATTTTTTTGGCCACTTCTGGCATCACAATTTGTAAGTGGTAGGAGGCAGTTTGAATATTTTTGATACATTCATTTAACACCGCAATTCTTTCTGGATTATCTTTTTCTAATTTCCATGGAGTAGTTTGATTTAGTTTTAAATTTGACGCATCAATCCATTTTTCAAACACCAAATTAATAGCTTCATCTAATTTTAAATTGTCAATCAATTTCTCAAATTCATTATCAAATTCAATTTTAATTTCTTCTGTTTTTACACCTTCAGATAATTTAGCTACTCTGGAAACTAAATTCCCTAAATTATTAGCCAAATCAGCATTATATTTTTCTTTAAATCTCTCCATTCCCACATCACTATCATTATCCGTCGGAAAAGATCTGGCCACTAAATATCTAGCCCCCTCCACTCCGAATATGTCAACTAATTGTCGTGGTGAGATAACATTTCCCAAAGATTTCGACATTTTTTGTCCATCAACCATGTAAAAACTATGAGTATAAGTTTTTTTAGGTAACGCAATTTTGGCTGACAATAACATTGCTTGCCAAATCACCGTATGAAACCACAAAATTTCTTTACCCAATAAATGTAAGTCAGCTGGCCAAAAATCCTTTTTACCTTCTAAAAATTGAGTTGCACTATAATAATTTATTAAAGCATCAAACCACACATAAACAGTTTGTTTTGAATCCCAAGGAGTAGGAATTCCCCAAGCTACATTTTCCCTAGAAATTGACACATCTCTAATTCCACTCTTTAATTTAGACAATATCTCTATTTTTTTTCCTTCTGGAAAAATATAATTAGTTTTTTCGTCTTCAATTAAATTAATAATTTGATGAATATATTTACTTAATCTAAAAAACCAATTTTCTTCACTTTTAAAAACTGTTTTTTCTGGTGGGTGAAGATTGCAATGTTTATCAATCAAATCAGCCTCAGTTAAAAATTTTTCACAACCGATACAGTATAAACCTTCATATTTATCTTTATATACATCGCCATTATCGTAAATTTTTTGTAAAACCTCAGCCACCACTTTTTCATGTCTTGGATCTGTCGTTCTAATAAAAAAATCATTACTTATATTTAACTCTTTCCAAGCACATTCAAATCTGGGTGAAATTTTATCGCAGTATTCTTTTGTTCCGCAACATTCTTTTTGAGCCGATTCTGCCACCTTTTGGCCATGTTCATCTGTTCCAGTTAAAAAGAAGACTTCTTCCCCTTTCGCTCGGTGCAATCTCGCCACCATATCCGCTGCCACAGTCGTGCAGGTGTGTCCAATATGAGGAACGTCGTTAATATAATAAATTGGTGTTGTTACAAAAAATTTCTTCATCACCCTTATTTTCCCACATTATTTAGTTTTTTTCTTGGTTACTTTTTTGATTACTTTCTTTGCGACCGCTTTTTTGGCCACAACTTTTTTAACACCTTCAGTTCCAGCTTTTTTAGAATAATGTGATTTAAGTCTGTCAGCTTTATTTTTATGAAAAAGATTATTCTTAACCGCTTTGTCGATAATAGAATAAACTCCTTTCAAAGATTCCTTGGTTGGTTTAGCTAAAAACTTTTTAACAGTAGTTTTTAACTTGTCTTTAAAAGAAACATTGTCCTTATGATTTTTCAAGGACTTTCTAAGTGATTTTTTTGCAGATAAACTAATTGGCATAGGCATTATTTTATCTTAACAATTACTTTTTTACAACTATATATAATGGCTAGTAATCAGATATAATTTAAATTATGACCGTCAAAGAGAGAATCAGACTTATAAGTCAAAAAAAACAAAGTACTATTTTGTCCGCCTCTTTGGTTTTGGCCACCACTTTTATTGCTTCTTCCATCCTTGGTCTTCTAAGAAATCGTTTTCTTTACGCTAAATTTTATTCTTGTTGTGTTGCTGATCTTGATGTTTACAACGCCGCTTTTCGCATTCCAGATTTAATTTTCAAACTTTTAGTTACCGGAGTTTTATCCGCTTCATTTATACCTGTTTTTTCCAGTTATCTACATAAAAATAAAAAAGCGGCTGATGAAATTGCTTCTAGTGTTATTAATTTGCTCTTAATTGCCTTTATTATTATTTCTTCACTTTCTTTTATTTTTATAAAACCAATTTCCAGTTTAATTGCCTCCGGTTTTTCAGCCGATCAATTAGTTTTAATGGCCAATATCAGTCGAATTTTACTTTTTGCTCAAATATTTTTTCTTCTTAGTAATTTTGTCACCGCCATTTTGCAAGTCAATCAAAATTTTATTATTCCCGCTCTTTCCCCTATCGTTTACAACTTATTTATTATCATCAGTATTTTTACTCTAACTCCTATTTTTGGAATTTATGGCGTTGCTATTGGTACTGTTATTGGCGCTTTTTTCCATCTTGCCATTCAAATACCAGTACTTCGCCATCAAGGTTTCCTTTATTCTCGTCAAATTAATCTAAAATTATCCGGTGTTAAAGAAATTTTTAGACTCATGGTCCCCAGAGTTTTATCGCTTGGATTAGGTGAAATTGAAAGTACTGTCACACTATTTTTTGCCAGTTCATTGGCCTCCGGCTCCATCTCTCTTTTGAATCTTGCTCTTCAATTTATGTATTTACCAAGTCGTATTTTTGGCACCACCGTTGGTCAAGCCTCACTTCCAGCTCTTTCCAAAAACATTGCCCAAAATGAAATAGATAAGTTTAGAAATACTGTTAATAAAATTATAATTCAAAGTTTATTTATTGCCGTTCCTGTAAGTGTTTTAATCTTAGTTGAAAGAGTTTCTATCATTAGAATTCTTTATGGATCTCAAGAATTTCCTTGGTCTGCCACCATATTAACCTCCAAAATTTTAGCTTTCTTAATTCCTGGAATTGTTTGTCAAGCTGTAGTTCAAATATTAATTCGAGCTTTTTATGCTCTTCATAATACCAAGATTCCTTTCGTAATCTCTGCTATTTCTCTAATAGTAAATATTGTTGCCAGTTTCTTATTTATTCGTTTTACCAATCTTGGTGTTCTCGGCTTGGCTATCAGTGTTTCTATCGGTAATTTAATTCAACTTTTTGGTTTATTAATCATGTTTATCAAAATTGTTGACGGCTTTGATTGGTCTTTAATGTTTAGCAAGTTTTACAAAATATTAATTTCTTCAATTTTTATGGGTATTGTGTCTTGGTTATCTATAAAATTTTTAGATCTTTTTATTTTAGATACTGCTCGTACAATTTCTGTTTTAATTTTAGCCACCATATCTTCACTTATTGGCTTATTTACCTATGTTTTTATTGTTGTTTTTTTAAAAATGGATGAGATTAAAGATTATCGAAAATATTATTTAAGATTCAAGGATTTTATTTTCCACAGATAGTCATATATACTGAATATATGGTCACTAAAAAAGAGCTGTCCCTTTTACCTGAATCTGAAAATCCAAGATCTTTTGGGGCTCGTTTTTTTAAGTGGTTAACCACTACCGGCAGAGTTGTAATTATTATAACTGAGTTTATTGTTATTTCCGTTTTTATTTCTCGTTTTTGGCTAGATCGTAAAAACTCAGATTTATCTGAGGTTGTTCGTCAAAAACAAGCAATTTTAGAAAGCACTACTCCTTTTATCACTGAGTTTGTTGGACTTCAAAAAAGATTATCTTTTATAAAAGATTTTTATTCGAATCAGCCAAATTATAATCAGCAAATTAATTCTTTGGTTTCCAGTACTCCATCTGATCTTTTTTATAATAAGATTTCCGTTTTTACCGACGAAAAAACTAAAACAACAGTTATTACTACTTCTTTATCGGCCTACAAAGAAGAAAGCATTGTTTTGTTTATAACCAATCTAATGTTGAACCCAGACATTGATCAAGTAAATATAAGTAAAATTGAAAAGAAAGAAAAAGAAAATCAATATTCCATTTCTCTCACTTTAAACTTTAAGAAAGCTCCAGCAGCTAATAAAATATGATCAATACTAAAAATTGGTTTCAACTCAGACCTATGTATAGCTATATTCGAAAGCAGGCTGAAAACCAAAAATTTTTAAAATATCTCGAGGTCGGTGGTACTTTTACTTTAATAGCTATTTTTTTATTTTTTGCCATTTTGCCCACCATGACCACCGTCTTTTCTCTTTTAGGTGATATAAAATCAAAAGAAATATATATTAAAAAAGTTAACGCCAAAATTAGTACTATTATTAAAGCTCAAAGCACATATGCCCAAGTTCAGGAAAATTTTTCATTAGTAGAAGATAGTTTTCCTTCGCAACCTCGATATCATAATGGAGCTTCTAACCTAGCTACTCTTTTTAGAGATTCGTTTTTAGATATAAATCAAATAAATTTTAGTTTAAACGATAAGTCTCGTGAGAGTAAGGATAATAGTTTTGGTTCTTATCAAGTCAACATAAGTGGCGAAGGACAGTATTCTGATATTCTAAATATAACCAAAAACATGCTTAATAATCGTCGTCTAATTAATGCTTCTAATATTCAAATAAATCAATTAGAAGCTGACAAAAATAAAACAGGGTCAAATAAAGTTAAAATTAATATTTCTAATGATTTATATTATCTACTTGACGACTAATGGAAAAAAATAAAATATCTTCCTACTTCATATTTATCTCTTTTTTTACTTTTTTGACTGTATTTCTTTCTATAATTCAAAAAAGCTATTTTAGTTTTACTACTCCTCAAAAGTCAGTCGAAAATAATGCTCTTTTAGATAATTTTAATCCAGCTTTAGATTTAACTATTATTTCCACCATTGAATCTAAAAATAAAAATACTGACGAATTTTTCGATTTTTCAATTATAAAATCAAATCAGTCTGTTACTCCTACTCCGGCTACTGAGACGTTAATTGCAACTTCGTCTGGTGAGGAGGTTACCCCTTGATGTTTAAAGAAAAAAAATTTCCTACTATTCTTGGTCTTTTGCTTCTTTTTGGAGGAGTTGTTGCTGGGGTTTTTTTAACCAATCAACGAACCGGTTTTGTTTCCAAAGCCAATAGTAGTTGTCAACCTAAAAACCCTCAAATAACCAATACTACCAACAATTCTGCTTCTATTTCTTTTGTGACCGAATCGTCTTGTTTTTCCTCTCTTCTTATTAATAATCAGACAATCGAAAACAAAGCTGCTGTTAGTGTTGATCAAAAAAGCAAAATTCATTATTTTGATGTTAATAATTTAACTCCTGCTGCTAATTATATTTTTTCTTTTATTATCGATGGGAAAAAATACGAAGAACCTTCATATGAATTTAAAACAGCTGATAATCCCAGTGGTTCAATTCCGTCTTCAAATTTAGCTTGGGGTCGAGTTTTTACTCCAGAACCAGAGTTAAAAGCTGCCCATAAAGTTATTGTTTTTCTTACCATTCCTGGATCAACACCTTTATCTGCTCTTGTTACTTCTTCTGGCAATTGGAACATTTCTTTAGCCAACAGTTTTAACGAGTCGAAGACTGGCAGATTTACTGCAACTAAAAATATCAGTGAAGAAATTATTGTAATTGATCAAAATAATCAAGCCACTCAGATTACAGGTAATACTTCGAATAATAATCCAGTTCCAGACATTATCTTAGGTCAAAATCAATTTTCCGCCGCCGCTATTATTTATGACACGGAAACTGATACTGGTTCTTTATCTTCTGTTACTCCAGCTTTAGAATCAAAAGAGCTAGATATTTTAAACCCAAAAGAAAATGAAGCTATTTCTACTCAGAAACCAGATTTCTTTGGAACTAGTCCTGGTAACTCTATTATTAAAATAGAAATTCATTCTCCGACAACTTATAGCGGGGAAGTTGTTTCTAATAGCGATGGTTCTTGGAATTGGTCTCCACCTTCAAATCTAGAACCAGGAGAACACACCATCACTGCCACCACTATTATTAATGGAGTTGAAAAAATAATAACCAGAAAATTTACTGTTCTTGCTACTGACAGTGGTCTTGCTTACACCGCTTCTTCTTCAGCTACTACTCCTACCCCTACCCCTACTGTTACTTCCATTCCTACTATTGCTCCTACCCCTACTACTATGGAAATTTCTACCCCCACTGCCACTATAATTCCAACTTCAACTCCCGATGAAATTCCCACTTCTTCTCCCACTGTTATGGTTAGTACTCCTAGCACTAGCTCTGGTATTCCCAAAACTGGTAATCTATTTTCCACAATTCTATTACTTTTAGTCTCATCATCTTTTATTGCTTTTTCTTTTTTCTCTTTTAAGAAAAAATAATATTTTATTTTCAGTCGACTGTTTTTAATGGTATCATTATTCAAATGTCAGGAATATTTTTTTTTAACGCTGTATCAAGAGAAATTCGTGTTTCTCAATGGATAAAAAATTTAAGTATTTTTTCGGCTATCATCTTAAATGGTCAACTTCTTAATCCTCTACTTTTTTGGAAGACTTTTTTTGCCTTTATTGCTTTTTGTTTATTGTCCTCTTCTTCTTATATCGTCAATGATCTTTTTGATGTTAAAAAAGATCGACTACACCCTGTCAAAAAAAACCGTCCCATTGCTCATGGTGATATCTCGGAAGCAACCGGAATTTTTTTGGCTTTCCTTCTTCTTTTTTTAGGGCTAGGAATAACTATCTTTATTAGTTATGGGTTTTTTATCCTTTCTCTTGTTTTTGTTTTACTTCAATATTCCTATTCTCTGTTTTTAAAAAAGAAGGCCATTATCGACATCATGGGAATTGCTTTGTTTTTTATAATTCGTGCTTATGCCGGTGAAGTCGTTACTGGTTATCATCTTCCCATTTGGATCATGCTAACTGTTATCTTTTTATCTTTATTTATCGCTAGTGGAAAACGTCGTAGCGAATTGGTAAATATTGGTACTAAAACTCGTTCGGCTTTGGCTGGTTACGGTAAAAGTTTATTAAATTTTTATACCACCATGTTTGCTGTTTGTACTTTAATAACCTACGCCATGTTTACTTTTTTGGAAGAATCAATCAGTTTCACTGGTTCTGGTATTTTACATAATTTTCTCTTGGAAAATTTTCCTAACGCTTTAAATCGTAAATGGTACATGGTCACCCTTTTACCGGTAATTTTTGGCATTATGCGCTATGGTCAAATAATTTTTGAAATGCAAGAAGGTGAGAGACCAGAAAGAATAGTTGCTCGTGATATGCCAATTTTATTTTCAGTTCTAATTTGGGGATTGATGATAATTGGTATTATCTATGTACTCTAATAAAATAAAAAAATTTCTAATTCCATTTTTTTTGATATTTCTGATTATTTTTACTCGCTTTTCTTTTCTCAATTGGGGTAACGGTTTTTTCTTTAATCCAGATGAAAATAATATGGCCAATGCTGTATTAAAAATGACTCCATCAGATCTTAATCCAAAATTTTTTGCCTATGGTCAATTCCCGCTTTTTTTAACTTTTTTTACCACTCCTCTTCATAAATTTTCCACCATTATTTTAACTCTTCGTTTTTGGTCAGCCACTTTTTCTTCCCTGTCAATTTTATTTTTTTATCTTATTGCCAATCATATTTTTAAATCTAAAAAATTAAACTACATTTTTACCTTATTATTAATTTTTACTCCGGGATTAATTCAATCTGCTCATTTTGGCACCACTGAATCGCTTTTAATTTTTGTTTTTTCTGTCAATATTTTTTTGTCTTTAAAATATTATCAAGATCAAAAAAAACTATATTTTCTATTTTCAATTTTAATCAGTGCTATCGGTCTTGGCTCTAAGATAACAGCTATATTCTTCATTTTACCTATCTATTTTTGTTTCTTTTTGATTTTTTTAAAAGATAAAAAAATTTTAAATTTTATTTTCACTGTTTTTATTTTCACTCTTCTAGTTTCACTTCTCTCACTCCTTTTTTCTCCATTTAACATCATAAAATTTTCAGATTTTAAATCATCAATGGTTTACGAAACATCAGTGGCTACTGGTAAAACTCTAGTTTTTTACACTCGTCAATTTGAAAACTCATTACCTTACCTTTTTCAAATTAAAAAAGTTTTTCCATATGCTAACGGTATTTTTATCTTCATTTTTTCTTTTATAGGATTTTATTTATTTCTTAAATCATATTTCTTAAACTTGCCCCGCAACTGCTGGGGTCATAAATCAAATTTACTTTTAGTATTAATTCCTTCAATAATATATTTTGCTTATTCTGGTCAACTTTTTATTAAATGGTCTCGTTTTGTCTCACCTCTTTTTTTTATTGCTCCGTTTTTTTGTCTTTTTATTTTTCAAAAAATTAAAAACAAATTTTTAACTTTAATTTTATTAATAATTATGATTACTCCTGGAGTTTATTTTTTCTCAAAATATTTTTCACCAGACATCAGAATTAATGCTTCTAATTGGATTAATTCAAATATCCCAGCAGATTCTTTTGTTTTATCTGAAGGCGGAAATGTTGTGGATATTCCTCTTTCAAATAACAAACTTCATATTAGTAATTTTGATTTTTATCAATTGGATTCAAATAATAGTTTTTTTAATAAATTGACCAATGATTTAACTTCGGCTGATTATATTTTTATTCCTTCTCGCCGGGTTTTTAAAAATCAAAATAATAAAAATTATCCAATATCACAAAAATATTATCAAAATTTATTTTCAGAAAATATCGGTTTTAAGGAAATAAAAATTATTAATAATCAAAAAGATTTATTTTTAAATTCTGAAAATGCTGAAGAAACTTGGTCTGTTTTTGATTCCCCCACTATTAGAATTTACAAAAAAGTTATCAATTTGTCTCCAGATGATTACCAAGAATTGTTTAAAAATAATTAAAAAAAGAAAAAATATTTTTTTATTAATATTAATTTTTTTGATATCTTTTTCTTTTAGAATCATCGGACTAAATTGGGATCAAGGTAACCATCTCCATCCAGACGAAAGGATGATTACTATGGTGGCAGAAAAAATTGCTTTTCCCACTATCGACCCCAAATTAACTTTAAGCGAAAAAGTTGGAATTTTGTTTGATTCCAAGTCTTCTCTTAATCCAAAATTTTTTGCCTACGGATCTTTTCCGATCTATTTACTAAAAGGAGTTTCTTATCTGCTTTCTTTTGTAGACCCGTCATTAGTCACTTACGGAAAAATGAATTTAGTCGGTCGTTTTTTATCAGCTATTTTTGATTCTTTAACAGTCATATTAATTTTTAAAATAACCTTACAAATTTTTAACTCAAATAAAAAGGCCCTATTTGCGGCTTTATTTTATTCTTTATCAATATTACCAATACAACTTTCTCACTTTTACGCTGTCGATACTCTCTTAACTTTTTTTATTTTTTTTACTCTATATCACGCGATCTGTCTTTATCAAAAATTTAATTTTAGAAATGCTCTTTTTGTTGGAATTGGTTTTGGTCTTTCCTTGGCCACTAAAATAAGTGCCACTGTTTTAGTTTTTTCTCTAGGTATTGGTTTAATTGTTAGTATTTTTCTTTCACTTAAAAAAGAAATTTTTGGAGAAAATATCAGTTTTCTAAAGAAAATTAGAAAATATTTAGGAAAAATATTTAGTCTTAAGTTTTGGAGTTTTAGAAAACAACATCAATTAAAAGACATATTTCTTTATTTTTTATTAATAATGTTTGTTACGGAAATAGTTTTTATTGCTTTTCAGCCATTTGCCCTTTTTGATTTTAATGAATTTTGGAAACAACTTAATCAGCAAAAAGCCATGACAAAAAACGCTTTTATTTTTCCTTACACTCTTCAATATGTCAATACAATTCCCTATCTCTATCAACTAAAAAATATATTTTTATGGGGGTTAGGGCCAGTCTTTGGGATTTTTGCTTTGTTCGGCGGAATTTACACTTTTTTAAAATTAATTAAAGGCTTATTTACTCCGGGTAATGAAAAATCTGAAGGTTCTCAATTAATCATTTTTTCCTTTTTTATTATTTATTTTTTAATTATTGGACGATTTGCTGTAAAGTTTAATCGTTATTGTTTACCACTTTATCCAATTTTTGCCATTTTTGCCTCCAACTTTATTTTTTCTCTTAAAAAGAAAAAATTAATTATTGTTTTTTCATTGTTTCATTTTTTGTGGTTATTTGCTTTTATGAATATTTACAAAGTTCCAAATACTCGTGTCTCTGCCACTGAATGGATTAAACAAAATGTTCCTGCGGGCAGTACTATTCTAAGAGAACATTGGGATGACGGTCTTCCTTTGGGTTATCATAATAATTTAAATTTAATCGAATTGCAGTTATATGATTCGGATAATAATCCCCAAAAATGGCCTTCGATTAAAAATTATTTAAATAAAGGCGACTATTTAATTATCGCCAGTAACCGACTTTATACTCCTCTCCAAAAACTAACCGATTGTAAAAATTTACCTAAAGATAAGTGTTATGTCACCACTGCCAATTATTATAAAGATTTATTTTCAGACAAATTAGGTTATTCTAAAGTAGCCGAATTTTCTAGTTATCCAAACATTTTTGGTTTAAATATCAACGATCAATCAGCTGACGAATCATTCACTGTTTATGATCATCCCAAAGTGATAATATTTAAAAATATTAATTAAAATAATTAAAAAATGAAACAAACTATATTTATAACCGGAGGATCGGGATTTTTAGGCATAAATATGGTTAGGTTTTTGTTAGAAAAAAAGAAAAATATTATAAATTACGATATTGCTGATTTTAATTATCCAGAGAAATCCAAAATTAAAAGCTATCTTGCCGATATCAGAGATAAAGAGAAACTGACAAAGGCCATGAAAGGGGCGGATATTGTTTTACACTTTGCCGCTGCTTTACCGCTTTATTCTAAAGAGGATATTTTTTCCACCGAAATAGATGGCACTAGAAACGTTTTACAATCGGCATTTGAAAATGGAATTAAAAAAGTTATTTATATTTCTTCGACGGCAGTTTATGGTATTCCAGATCATCACCCTATAGTTGAAACAGATAAATTAATTGGTGTTGGTCCCTACGGTGAATCTAAAATTAAGGCTGAAGAAATTTGTCGCCAATTTCGCAAAGAAGGGATGTGTATTCCTATTCTTAGACCAAAATCATTTATAGGGCCAGAACGATTAGGTGTTTTTTCTTTATTTTATAATTGGGCCAAAGATGGTAAAAATTTTCCCTTAATTGGTAACGGTCGCAATCGTTATCAATTATTAGCAGTAATCGATTTGTGTCAAGCCGTTTGGGCGGTTATGAACGGCGAGGATAACAAAGTTAATGATGTTTTTAATATTGGTGCCAAAGAATTTAAAACCATGAAAGATGATTATCAATCAGTCCTTGATTATGCTGGTTTTGGTAAAAAAATTATCTGCTTTCCGGCCAAACCAGTTATTTTTACGCTTAAAGTATTAGAAGCACTTCATCTTTCTCCTTTTTATGCCTGGATTTATGAAACAGCCGCCAAAGATTCTTTTGTTTCTATCAAAAAAGCCGAAAAAATACTGAAATTTAACCCAAGATACTCCAATCAAGATGCCTTATTGGAAAATTACAAATGGTACTTGAAAAATTTAGATCAATTTCAAAATACCACCGGTATTTCTCATCGTGTCCCCTGGAGCCAGGGCATTTTTAAAATAGTTAAAAATTTTTTCTAAAAATATTATTGATATAATTCAAGTCATAACCATACATATAAATATATGACTTTAGCTGTATTGAAAAAAAATTTTTTATTTTGGCAACCAAAAACAGATTGGTTTAAAAAAATATCAAAATACAAATATGGTAATTGTTTTTTAGTTTTTATAAATTACATTATTTGGATTTTTTTGTTTTTTGTTTCCTTTCTTTTAATTAAAGAACAAACAAACATTTTTTGGCAGTTATTTACCGCTACTTTTATCAGTGAAATAGTTGAAAAATTTTTAAAAGTTCAACCACTTTGGAGAAGACCACTTCATTTAGGTAATAATACTTTGCCAAATGGACTATTAAAATCTTGGTATAAAAAAGGAAGTTTTCCCTCCGGCCATGCCATAAAAGCCACTTTCTTTTTACTTTTTGTCTTGCAATATTCTGGTATTATCAATCCTTTTATTTTTACAATTATTATTGTAGCTCTAGTTTTAATTCGTATTTTCCTTGGTCTTCACTATCCAATTGATGTTCTTGGAGGAATTCTCATTGGCATTCTCATTTGGATACCAGTTCATTTTTTAACTTTCCCTATTTTTTTAACCGAAATAATTAAGACCATTTTTAATTTTGTTTTCTGTATTACTTGAAAAAACTTTATAACTTGATGAACTTGATAAACTAAACTATGTTGTCAGATTTAACTTTTATTCTTGCTTGGTGGTTTTTAATTTTTGTTTTAGGAATTATTTTTCTACCATTAACCACAGTTTTCTTTAAAAAGTTTTGGGACAAAGGATACATTTTTTCTAAAATAAGTTGTATTGCTGTCTTAACCTATTTGATTTTTATAGGCGGTATTTTTAAAGTTTTAACTTTCACAAATTTAAATTTATTTTTAATTTTATTTTTATTATTTTTAATAAATTTATTTTTTCTTAAACATAAAAACAATTTTTCGGTTTTTAAAAAAACCATAAAAGAAAATTATAAAACTTTTATTTTTGAAGAAATTTTATTTCTTTTTATTTTAATAGCTTGGTCTTTTGTTCGTGGTTTTACTCCCGACATTGAAGGTCTAGAAAAATATATGGATTGGGGATTTATGAATTCTGCCTTAAAATCCAAATTTTTACCACCACTAGATATGTGGTTTTCTGGTGAAATTATAAATTATTATTATTTTGGTCATTTAATTTTTGCTGTTTTAACCAAATTAAGTACCATTAGCTCGGCCATTACCTACAATTTATCAATTGCCACTCTTTGTGCTCTTACTTTTGTATCTTCTTTTTCCATTGCCTCTAATTTAGTTTTTCTTTCCATAAAGAAAAATCTGCCCTCCTTGTCAAGGGAGGGTGTCCGTAGGACGGGTGGGTTTCGAAAAATAATTACTGCTGGACTAATCTCTGCTTTACTCTTAACCTTTGGAGGGAACCTCCATTCTGTTTACAAAATTACAAAAATAAATATTAAAGATAATGGCAAATTTGTTTTAACTCAAAAAGCCATTAATGATTCAATTAATAAATATTGGTATCCCGACGCCACTCGTTTTATTGGTTACGACCCAGATGTTAAAGATAAAACCATCCATGAATTTCCTCTTTATAGTTTTGTAGTTTCTGATCTTCATGGTCATGTCAACGACATCCCCGTCATTTTATTTTTTATGGCCTTTTTAATAGCTATTAGTTTTTCTTCATCAAGTTTAATTAATGTTCTTTTGATTGTTGTTTCTGGCTTCACTTTGTCGATTGCCTACATGACCAACGCTTGGGATTTCGCTGTTTACGGTCTTTTATTTGCTTTTTTTACTCTTTTTTCAAACTTAAAAAACTCTAAAAATCCTATCGGAAAAACTTTTATTAATGGAATTTTAACTATTGCTTGTTGGTTTATTTTCTCTCTTCCTTTTTCTTTGAAATTTATTCCCATGGCCAGTGGTTTAAAACTTTCCGATGTCCATAGTCATTTTTATCAATTATTTATTTTGTATGGCGGTTTTTGGCTGATTTGCTTACCGTTTTTAATATTATTTTTTAAAAAAATAATTTTTAGAAATTTGAAATTTGAAATTAGAAATTCAGATTTATTTGTCTTTGCCGCTATCACCACTGCCACTCTTTTAATAATTATTCCTGAAATAATTTATTTAAAAGATATTTACATCTATGAATATCGTCGTGCTAATACTATGTTTAAATTAGTTTATCAGGCTTTTATTATGTACTCTCTGGTTTCTGGCTATGTTTTTTATAAAGTTAAAAGTCTATTAAAATCCAAATGGCTTAATGTTTTATATGGTTTATTGTTCGCCTTAGTTTTTTTTGTTCATATGATTTATCCCTATTTTGCCATTAAATCATTTTATGGATCTTTTAAAAATTACAAAGGTTTATGGGGTTTAAATTATTTAAAAAATGATTACGTTGATAATTTTGCCGCTATTAATTGGATTAATGAAAATATCTCTGGTCAACCAGTAATGCTAGAAGCAGTAGGCGATAGCTATACTACTTTTAACCAAGTTTCTGTCTCTACTGGACTACCAACTGTTCAAGGTTGGATTGTTCATGAATGGCTTTGGCGCGGTGGATATGACAAACCAAAACAACGGCAAGATGATGTTCAAAATATTTATGAAAATGAAAATACCGAAAGGTTAAAAATTTTAATTCAAAAATACAATATTAAATATATCTTTGTTGGCACCAAAGAATACGAAAAATATCCTAAATTAAATGATAAAAATTTTAAAGAAATCGGGGGGCAAATTATTTTTCAGTCTGGTAAAACCAAAATTTACCGGCTATAGTTAAATTTGCTCATGGAAGATATTTTAGAAGGATTAAATCAAAATCAAAAAGAAGCTGTTGTTTACACTGGTTCGCCTTTACTTTTATTGGCTGGAGCTGGTTCCGGCAAGACTCGCGTTTTAACTCATCGGGTGGCCTATTTTATTCAAAAGAAAATTGCCAAACCATCAGAGATTTTATTACTCACTTTCACCAATAAAGCCGCCGAAGAAATGCGACAGCGAACAACCAAACTTTTATCTACGATCAACCAAAAATCTACGACCTATGACCTACGATCTAATTCCTTTTTTGCTGGGACCTTTCACTCTTTTTGTTGTCGTGTTCTACGCGCTGATGGTGAAAATATCGGTATCCCCCAAAAATTTCTTATTTACGATTCTAATGATCAAGAAAATTTAATTAAAAATATCCTTCACGAACTCGGGCTAACTCCTCAAGAATTTAAACCATCTAGTGTTCTTTATTTTATTGAAGCCGCTAAAAATTCTTTTCAAACTCCAAAAGAAATGTCGGCTCAAAGCAGTGGTTTTTGGCAAGATTATGCTTGTAAGATTTATACTCGTTATCAAGAAAAATTATTTAATTTTCATGCTCTCGATTTTAACGATCTTCTTTTCAAAACCGCTGAATTATTTTCTCAATATCCCAACATTTTGTCTAAATATCAAGAAATTTATAAATTTATTATGGTTGATGAATATCAGGATACTAATCAAATTCAATATCTTTTAACCAAACTTTTGGCTCAAAAATATAAACAAATCACTGTTGTTGGTGACGCTTCTCAAGCTATTTATGGTTGGAGAGGGGCTGATTATCGAAATTTGGTCAATTTCACCACTGATTTTAAAAATGCCAAGATTATCAATCTTGAACAAAATTATCGTTCTACTCAAATTATTCTTGACGCCGCCAACGCTGTCATTTCCAAAGATAAATCTCATCCGATCTTAAAATTATTTACTGACAAAAAATCAGCAGATAAAATAAAAATATTTGAAGCCGAATCTGAAGTTGCCGAAGCCGATTTTATTGCTCAAAAAATTAAATTTATTAATGATAATTTAAAAATTCCTCTACGAAACATTGCCGTTCTTTATCGAATGAACGCTCAGTCTCGTGTTTTGGAAGAAGCTTTTTTACGCCAAACTATTCCCTATGTTTTGTTAGGTGGAACTCGTTTTTATGAACGGGCCGAGATTAAAGATATTTTATCTATGCTTCGTTATGCCAGTGATCAGGCCGATCATATTTCAGAAGAGAGAATTGAAAAAGCTTTAGGTAAACGTAAAAAAGCCCATCTTCACGAACATATTAATAATATAGAGTTAGACAATCTTACCTCTCTTCAAATTTTAGAATCTTTGGTCATTAATTCTAATTACCTCGATAAATTTGATAGTAAAGATGAGGAAGATCAAAAAAGAATTGAAAACATCAAAGAATTAAAATCTGTCGCCGCTCAGTTTCCCCTTCTTACTGATTTTTTAGAAAATATAACCTTAGTCCAACAAGAATATTCTCTTCAAGAAAAAAATAAGAAAAAAGAAAATCGTGACGGTGTTAAATTAATGACTCTTCATAGTGCTAAAGGTTTGGAATTTGAAGTGGTCTTTATGGTCGGTTTTGAAGAGGGAATTTTGCCTCATTCCCGGTGTTTAATTGACGAATCCCAAATTGAAGAAGAACGCCGTCTTTGTTATGTTGGCATTACTCGTGCTAAAGATTATCTTTGTATTTCTTATGCCACTCGTCGTTTATTTTTTGGTAAAAGTAGTCTAAATGAAGCCAGTCGATTTTTAGCCGATATCCCCAGTGAATTGGTTGAATTTGAAGAAAGTTTGGAAATTATTCGTGATTATCGTCACCCCAAAAAATCCCAAAACGATGATGATATCATTTATGACCCTGATATTTATTAACCTGATAAAATAACTCATGGAAATAACCAAAAAAGAACAATCTCAAGTTTTTCATAATGGCAACGTAACTGCTCATGAATATCCAACAAAAAATAAAAACATTAGTGGCGGTTTTGTTGAGATAAGAGGCCGACATCCAGAGAAAGGTTGGATTTGTAACCAAGAGTGTACAGAATTAGTTTTTATTACCAAAGGATCTGTTACCTTAACTACTGAGAAAGAATCTGTTTTCCTAAATGAAATGGATCAAGTAATTATTAATCCAAAAGAAAGATATTATTGGGATGGTAATTGTGTTGCTTTTGTTCCCTCTACTCCTCCATGGACTCCAGAACAAACTGAAATTGTTGAATAAAAAACTAACTTTATGACAAAAAATATCAAAGAATTAATCTCTATTATCTTTGATTGGTTAGCCATAAAAGACCCTCTTGAAAAATCAGATTTAATTTTCGTTTTTGGTGGGCCTACTTTGAGCCAAGTTAAAAAAGCCAGACAAATTTTTGATCAAGATTTTGCTCCTTATATTATAGTTACCGGCAACACTGGTACTTTTAATAATCCAGATTGGAATAAGCCTATCGCTAATATTTTTTGTGATTTTTTAGTCGAAAACAAAGTTAATCCAGAGAATATTTTAGTTCAAAATAGTTCAATGAATACTTTGGAAGATGTTACTTTTTCTATTCCTATTATCAAAGCCAAAATCCAGAATTTTAAAAAAGTAATTTTGGTTTCTAATCCGATGCACCAACGTCGTTGTTTTGCTACTTTCAAAAAACAATTTCCTTTCAAGGTTGAAATCATTAATCAAGCCGGTGATGAACCAGATCTTACCAAAGCTGATGAACAAGAAATTATTTCAATTGGCACTAGGTGCCTTCAAGAATATGAAAGATTGATAAAATATTCACAGAAAGGCGATATTGAAACTAGTATAATTCCTGAAAAGGTAACTAACGCTTATATTCAATTAAAAAATATTTTAGGCGTCTAATTAATTATGTCCACTAAGATTCTTACTATTAAAGACAAAGAAATCTACAATTCGAAAATAATTCATCCAGTTCAAACGTGGGATTGGGGAGATTTTCAAATTTCTCAAGGTCACACAGTTTATCGTCTCGGTGTTTTCAATAATGATGACAAAATAATTTCCGCCTATTCCATCAGTTTTCATAAAGTTCCCAAAACTAAATTTTCTATTGGCACTATTCTCCGTGGCCCAGAAATTGATGATGAAACCATTAAAAAAGTTACTGAAATTGCCCAACAAGAAAATGCTATTTTTGTTAAATTCGAACCAAATGTTATTTATCAAAAATTTGACAATTTAAATAATAAATCTCTTATTTTTCCAAAACCAGATTTTAAACATCTAAAAAAATCACCCAAGGTTGCCTTTTATCCATTCACTTACATAGTTGATTTAACTAAAACCGAAACTGAAATTTTAGAATCAATGCACTCCAAAACTCGCTACAATATCCGAGTTGCTAACCGTTATGGTGTTGAAATTAAAGAACAAACTGACGATCAAGGCTTTGAAATTTATTTAAAACTTCTCCTTGCCACCACTAAACGCCAAGGGTTTTATTTACACACCGAAAAATATCATCGTGATTTATGGAAGAAATTAAAGAAAACTGGCATGATTCATATTATGTTGGCTTCTTATGATAATCAAGTTATTTCCGCTTTTATGATTTTTAATGTCAAAGATCAATTATTTTATCCATATGGTGCGTCTCTCGATATTAATCGCCAAGTTATGGCTCCGACTCTTTTAATGTGGGAAGTAATTAAACTTGGTCAAAAATTAAAATGTTCGACTTTTGATATGTGGGGTTGTCTTGGTCCTCACGCCAAAGAAACTGAAAATGGTTATGGTTTTCACCGATTTAAACAAGGATTTGGTGGTGAACTTAATGAATATGTTGGTACTTACGATTTAATCATCAACCCGACTTTATATAAAATTTACAATTCAGTTGATAAAATTCGCTGGAAACTTCTCCGTCTCAAAGCCTCAATTTTAAGAAAATAAAAACGGCCAAAAATTAAAACAAAAAATACTAATTAGTATTAAATGTTTTAGCCTTTAGCCGTTGGTAGCGTCTATACAAAAAGTTAAAAAAATAGACACCTGGACATCTTTAATCTTTTACAACCTCACAACATTTTTCTGCAAAAATAAATTCATCAAACATAAGGTCATCATTTTTTTTCCACCACTTGGCAGCTTTTTCATTAGTTGCAGCAATAGCTTTCATAGCTGTCTCATGGGATATTCTGTAGCCTCCGATGTTTTCATTATCGTTTCTTCTCATATAATCTACCTGAAAAAAATCTGTATTATCATCGCTAAGGTCTTGTATACCAAGTGTATCCAATTCAAGGTTAACCCATGCTTCTCTAACCCATTTTGGAGGTTCACCTGTCGGCGTAGAAACAATTCGAATTTTCATCTTTTATCCCTGCTTTATTTCAATGTACTTTTTGTATCAAAGTATAACATAGTGTCCTACAATCAATAATAAAAATAATTTATTCTTCAACCACCACTTTATCAGTCGAAATACTTGGTGAATGAATTGAAATTGTTTCGCAATTTTCCAAAAATTCGACTTTAACCACATTATTAACATCAATAAAAATAAATTCTCCCGTTTTTACCAAAACCATCTTGTCATTAATCAAATAATTTGCCTTACCTTTAAGCATAATATTCACCTCAACTTTTTTCTGATGATAATGTTTTTTACAAATATGACCTTTTTCATGTTTAGCAAATTGAATTTCTAAATCATCAGTTTTACACGGATTGTCTTCTTCAAAAAATGATCCTACAAACCAACCTCTAGTTTTTTCAAAATCACTCATCTTTCCGCTAAAAAATTTTCCATTTCCCAATTTTTTTGTATCCATATTTAAAAAAATTATAACATTTTTACTAAAAACCAATTTGAAAAAATAAGGTAAAATACACTATGTCTTCGCCAAAGATTTCTCTAACTGAATTACAACACATCGCCAAATTATCACGTCTGGAAATTGACCCCAAAAAACAAAATGAATTAGCAGACCAATTATCAGAAACCGCCAATTATATTGATGTTTTAAAAGAATTAAATACCGCCGATATCAATCCCACTTCTCAAGTTAACAACAAACACAATGTTTTGCGTCAGGATGTCATTGAAGATTCACTAAGCCAAACTGATGCTTTGTCTCAGGCTCCAGAAACTTATAATGGTTATTTTAAAACCGCCGCCACCATTAAAAAATAATTATGTCCAATTTAAATAAATTAAACTTATTAGAAGCCGTCGAGGGGATTAAAAATAAAAAATTTACTTCCATTGAATTAGTAACTGATTGTTTTGCCCAAATTGAAAAACTAGAACCAACTCTAAATTCTTTTGTCACTCTTTGTAAAGAAGACGCTTTCAAAAAATCAGAAAATATAGATTTTACCCAACCTTTGGCTGGAATTCCTATTGCTATTAAAGATAATTTTTGTATTAAAGGTGTCAAAACCACCGCTTCCTCTAAACTTTTAGAAAATTATCAAGCCCAATATACTGCCACTGTTGTCGACCGTCTAGAAAAAGCCGGCGCCATTGTTATTGGCAAAACCAACATGGATGCCTGGGCTCACGGTTCTTCAACTGAAACTTCTGATTTTGGTTCAACCAAAAATCCTTGGAATCCAAATCACTTACCAGGAGGATCTTCTGGTGGCTCTGCTGCCGCTGTCGCTTCTGATGAAGTTACCACCTCAATTGGTTCCGAAACTGCCGGTTCTATCCGTCAGCCGGCCGCTTGGTGCGGTATGGTTGGTCTTAAGCCAACTTATGGTCGTGTCAGTCGTTATGGTGTCATTGCCATGGCTTCATCTATGGATTCTCCCGGTCCAATCACTAAAACTGTCGATGATGCCGCTTTGCTTTTATCCATAATTTCTGGCCATGATCCAAAAGATGCTACCAGTATTGACCAACCATCTTGGTCAATACCAAAATCTTTAACCGATTTAAAAGGTTTAAAAATTGGTTTACCCAAACATTATTTCCCCAGAAATATTAAATCAGAAGTTAAACAAGCTGTCTTAGAGGCGGCTGAAACTCTTAAAAAACTTGGCGCCGAAATTATAGAGTTGGATGTTTTAGATCCAAAATATGCCATTGCTGTCTACACTATTTTACAGCGATCCGAAGTCTCTTCAAATTTAGCCCGTTTTACTGGTATTCGTTATGGTCATGATCGTTCTTTTTTTGGCGATGAGGCCAAGAGGAGAATTATGCTTGGTACTTACACTCTTTCCAGTGGTTATTACGACGCTCATTACATTAAAGCTCAACAAGTCAGAACTTTAATTATTGAAGATTTTAAAAAACAATTTCAAAAAGTCGATGCCATTATCGGTCCCACTTCTCCCACCACTGCTCTTGCTCTCGGTGCCACTGATGGTCAAGCTATGTTTGGTGAATTAGAAGATATGTTGGTGGAACCATCAACTCTTGCCGGTCTTCCGGGAATTTCTCTTCCATGCGGATTTGCCGATGGCTTACCAATTGGCCTTCAAATAATTACACCTCAGCTTCGTGAAGATCTCGCCGTTCAAATCGCTCGTCTTTTTGAATCATCAACTGATTATCATTTACAAAAACCAAAATTATGAAAATCACACCCATAATTGGTCTTGAAGCCCACGTTGAACTAAAAACCAAATCAAAAATGTTTTGTAGTTGTAATGCCGAGCATTTTCACGCCGAACCAAACACCCACACCTGTCCAGTTTGTCTTGGTCTTCCAGGAGCACTACCAGTTCCCAATCAAGTCGCCTGTGAATCTTGTGTCAAATTAGGTTTAGCTCTTAATTGCGACATAAATCCAATTACTTTTTTTGAAAGAAAAAATTATTTTTATCCAGATTTAGCCAAAAGTTACCAGATAACTCAACTTCAAAAACCTTTTTCTATTAATGGCAAAATTACTATTGATGGTCACGAAATTCGAATTAATCGCGCCCACATGGAAGAGGACACTGGTAAATCAGTTCATCAAAATGTTGATGGCCAAGATTCAACTTTAATTGATTTTAATCGTTCTGGAGTTCCGTTAGTTGAAATTGTTTCTGAGCCAGATATTGATTCAGCTGAACTTGCCAAAAAGTATTTACTCAAAATCCAACAAATTATCCGATACATAGGCGTTTCCGATGCTGATATTGAAAAAGGCAGCATGCGTTGTGAACCAACCGTCAATTTAAAAATTGAAGATAATGGGGAAGTTTTTTACACCCCATTGGCCGAAATTAAAAATGTGGCTTCCTTAACTGGTGTTTTAAATGCCATAAATTACGAAATTAACCGTCAGACTGAAAATTTTAAAGAAACTCGTGAAGTAAAATCAAAAACCAACAAAACCACTCGAGGTTGGGATGCTAATAAAAATCAGACTTTTTTACAACGCGAAAAAGAAGGGTCGGCTGATTATCGTTATTTTCCTGAACCAGACATTCCGTCAATTGAATTTACTCAATCTCAAATTGAGGCGATTAAAAAAACTCTGCCAGAATTACCAGATCAAAAAATTATCAGATATAAAAAAGATTTTAGTTTAAATGATTATGATGCCACTCAAATAGCTGAAAATATTGATTTTTCTACTATTTATGAAACCGCCATTAGTCTTTCATCTTCTCCTGATTTTGCCAAATTCACCGCTAATTTATTTTTAGGTGCCATTAAAACTTACTTAAATGAAAATAGTGAAGAACTAGATGATCAAAAAATTAATCCTCAATTTTTTCTTGATTTATTTACCTCTGTTTCCAAATCTGAAATTTCGGCCACTGTCGCCAAACAAGTCATTATCGACAGTTATAAGTCAGGTGAAAATCCAGTCGAAATTGCCAAAAGTAAGGGATTGCTTCAAGTTTCTGACTCTGGTGAAATTGAAAAAATTGCTACCGAAGTTATTTCTCAAAATCCAAAAGCAGTTGAAGATTACCAGAAAAATCCAGCTTCTATTGGCTTTTTAATTGGCCAACTCATGAAAGCCTCCAAAGGATCCGCCAATCCCCAACTCGCCAAAGAAATTTTAGAAAAATTATTAAAATAAATGACCAATTTTCCACTTACCGATATTGAAATCAAAGACATTGCTGAAAAATTAAAAAAACTCGAACCAGGTTTTTTACCTTTCGATCTTTTTTATCAATTCAATCGATTAAAAGTTACGATCACTATCGAAGTTGTTCCGCTTTGTTTTGATCCAGAAGGCAATGTATGTGTCGTTTTATTTGATCGTGGCCCCAACGATGCTTGGTGGCCTAATTTATATCACACCCCGGGAACTTGTTTAATTGACAGCGATATCCCAAAAGAAGACGAGTGGGGATTACCAACTCGCGCTTTTGAAAGATTAAAAAATGGCGAATTAAAGGGAATTAATTTAATTAACGATCCTATTTTTGTTAATAATCTTAGTCATAAAGTTCGTCGCGGTCCCGAATCAGTTCATGTTTATATTCAAGAAGTTGACTATGAATCAGCAAAATCTTATCTTTTCCCAGTCTCAAATCTCCCCAAAAATATTTTAGATCATCAAATAAATATGATTCAGAAATGTGCTTCTATTTTTAAAAACAAAAAATCTGCTAATATTAATTAAATAATAATTTAATCAATAAAATGCCTGCTAAAAAAACCTCCCCAAAAAAACCTGCTAAAAAAACAGTCGCTAAAAAAATCACAGTTAAAAAAGTAACCTGTTGCAGTCAAAACCCAAATTTTTTAGTAGTCTTGCTTGCTACTTCTGTCATCGCTATCGTTTTTCTATTCTATTATCTCTAATAAATTTTTTATAGTTTTAATACCTTGGATTTTTTCATCATTTATTCTGTTAATCCAGATTACATTAAAACGATTTAAAGTTTTCAATTTTTCCACGACTTCTTTCTTATCGTCGACGATAATCGCCCCATCGGGTAATTTTGTTAAAAATTCAGGGTTTAACTTGTCTCTATCTATAAAAACAAATTTTTCTTCAAAAAAATCTTCAACTCCAGATAATTTTATTTTCATTTTTTGAAGAGCAACAAATCCCTGAGAATAAATACCTAGATTAAATTTATCTTTTAATTTATCTAAAACCGAAATAGCTTCTGGAAATAAAGCTTGTGAATAAATTCCTAATTTATCGGAATTAAAATCTTCTAATTCAATTTTTTTGCCAAATTTTTCCTCAAAACTTTGTACAAAAGTATCTATCCGAAAATCATCTGATTTTTCTAAGTTATTAAAATATTTTTCTTCAACTTCAAAAATTATCTCTTCCGACACTTCACATATTCTGGCCAAATTACTTCTTAATCTTTTTTTATATTCAACTTTGCTAAATAATGTGTCATCCCAATCAAATAGAATTAAAGGTTTTATCATTAGTCATATTCTACCTCATGAGCTAAAATATCCTTAGTGACTAATTTTCAAATCGAATATCAAAAATTAAACCCAGAACAGAAACTAGCTGTCGACACCATTGAAGGTCCAGTTATGGTTATTGCTGGCGCTGGTACTGGTAAAACCCAAACTATCGCTTTAAGAATTGCCAATATATTGGACAAAACTGATACTAAGCCCAGCTCTATTTTATGTCTAACCTACACCGACGTGGCTGCCAACAACATGAGAAATCGTTTACTAAACATGATCGGTTCAGATGCTTACAAAATAAAAATTTGTACCTTTCATGCTTTTTGTAATGATATTATTTCCTCAAACTCTCAATATTTTCCTTTTGCCTCCTCTAATTTAAAAGCCATCGATGATTTAGAAACCATTGAAATTATCAAAAATATCATTGATCATCTTGAAAATTCTTCTCCTCTCATTTCTTGGGGTGATCGATATTGCTACCAAAAAAGTATTTTAGATTGTATTCATTTAGTTAAAAGAGAAAGCATCAGTCAAGAAACTTTATTGAAACTAATCGACGACCAAGAGCTATTTTTTAAAAATTCTAGCGAACTTATTAATCAACTCGCCAATGTTCGGGCCACCAAAAATAATTATCCTCAAATTAACCAAATTTTAGATAATTTAGAAAATTCCGAGTTTGCTTCACTCAATCTTAAAAGCCATATCAAGATAATCAGAAGCGGCAATGAAAATTTAAGTCTTGTTAAAAACGAAATTCGCAAGTTTTATCAAGATTTTGAAAAAAATATCCCTAAACAAAAAGAATTCGTTAAAATTTTTGATTTGTACCAAAAAGAACTTCAAAAAAAATCTCTTTACGACTATGAAGACATGATTTTATTTGTCATCAATGCTTTCACTGACAACCCCGATCTTTTACTCAATTTTCAGGAGAAATACCAATATATTCTCGTCGACGAATATCAAGACACCAATTCTAGTCAAAATAAAATTATCGAGATGTTGGGTAATTATTACGATAACCCCAATATCTTTGTTGTCGGTGACGATGATCAATCGATTTTTAGATTTCAAGGTGCTTCTATCGAAAATATTTATAACTTTTACCAAAAATATCACCCAGAAAAAGTTGTTTTAAAAAATAATTATCGTAGTCACAAATTAATTTTGGAATCATCAGATAATGTCATTAGTCATAACAAAAATCGCATTGCTAACTTAATTACCGATATTGACAAAACCTTAATTGCCAATAAAGACTACGATCCTGATCCAATTAATTTAGCCGTTTTAAATTCCAACATTGAAGAAGATTATTATCTCTCTCAAAAAATTTCTAATTTAATTAAGTCTGGTGAAAAACCAGAAGAAATTGCCATTTTACTTCGCAAAAATCGTGATGCCGATGAATTAAGCAAAATGTTATCTGCTTTTGGTGTTAAATTTTTTCTTCCCTCCGATTCCAATATTCTTAAAAATCCCCTCATTACTCAACTCCTAAAATTACTCGAATTTATCAATAATCCAAACCACAATGAATCCGTTTATCACATTTTAGCGGCTCCATTTTTAAAATTAAATTCTCTTGATTTAGTTAAAATTTTAAAATCAAAAGTTGTTCTTTGTGATCTAATTTTTGATCAAAGCAAAATTGACAGTCTTGAAATTTCTGATAAATCCAAACATATAATTTCTAAATTTGGTAAAAAAATTGCCAAAACTAAGGTTGATTTAGAAAATTATCCCCTCGAAAAAGTTCTCAATAAAATTTTAAAAAGATTTCGAATCTTAAAATATTTATTAGCCAAAAATGACGTTGATTCTCTTAATCAGGTCTACACTTTTTACAAACTTCTTAAAGACACTGTTATTAAAAAAGATCTTACTTTAAAAGAATTTATAAATCGAATTCAATTATATGTCGACAATAATCTTTCAATTTCTTCTCCCTCGATCACTTATGATTCTTCCGATTCTATTAAAATATTAACTGTTCATGGTGCCAAAGGTTTGGAATTTGACCATGTTTTTATTTATCGATTGCTTGAAGATTCTTGGGAAAAACAACGTGATTTTAATAAATTAAAATTACCTTTTGGTGTTCTTTCCAGTGAAATTACTAAAAGTATTGAAGACGACTATGAAGAAGATCGTCGTCTGTTCTATGTGGCCTTAACTCGTGCCAAAAAACAAATTTATCTATCTTATTCTCAATATAAAGAAAACGGAAAAAATCAAAATCCCTCTGTTTTTGTTTCTGAAATTGATAGTCATTTAATTGAAAATATAAAATTCAATGATAAGGCCAACGCTCTAAAAACTTATTATCAATTCACCGATTTTTCTCATGACTTAAAACCAGATCTTACTACTTATCTAAAAGACTACTTAACTAATCACTATAAGTTTAATGTTAGTCATCTCAATTCTTATCTCCGCTGTCCACTTTGTTTTTATTACAAAACTATTTTAAGAATTCCACAAAATAAGGAAAAATTCAGTAGTTTTGGTACCGCCATTCATGCAGCTCTATCCAATTTTTATCAAAAAAAATCCAAAGAAGAAGTTATTAATAGTTTTGAACAAAGTTTAAAAAACGAAAGATTGCCAAAATCAGACTATCAATGGTGCCTAACTAATGGTCAAAAACTATTAACTGAATATTATGATCAATATGTCGATTCTGTTAAAGACGATAATATTTGTGAATACAATTTTGCCAATGAGAACATTGTTTACAACAACATTCCCTTAACTGGAAAAATAGATCTTATAAAAAAAGTTGAAAATGGCAAAATTAACGTTGTTGATTTTAAAACCGGTAATTCCGACAGTAAATATAAAGAACTTTCACCCGAAGGGGATTATTATCGTCAAATTGTTTTTTATAAATTATTACTCGATATTAAAAACGATTCTCGTTTCCAATTCAACCAAGGCATTATCGATTTTGTTGAAAAAAGTAAATTGAAAAAATCTTTTGTTCGAAAAGAAATTAATGTTTCCGACGATGATTTGAATAAATTAAAAACTCAAATCGAAGAGGTTTATCAAAAAATCTTAAATCTGGAATTCTTTGAAACCGGCAAAGATTGCAAAGATAAAGACCATTTACATTATTTACTGAAATAAATCTCAGCCTGCTCCTCCACCACCTCCGCCGCCGCCGCCGCCACCACCGCCAGATGAACCACCTGATGATCCAGCACCAGAAGCACCATAACTTGAACTAGCTGTTGTTGAAATGTTATTTATAGCCGACGTTAAAGAATTCAGACTGCTTGAAAAATCGCCAAAATTACCCATGTTTCCACACCAATACGTTGTCATTATAATTTGGTCATTACTATCACTAAAATTAACCGGTAACTGACTTATTGCTTTTGTAGAAATTCCCAAAACTGTTCCATAAACTAAATATTTTTCCCATAAAATTATCGAGTCGATTGGGTAATTTTTAGTCACTTCGTATTCTTTTAAATGTTTTTTAAAAGCTATCCATTTGGCTGTTTCTTCAGCTCCCAATTCTGTCCTTTTTTCTTTAAACCTTATCATAACTAATATCACCACCAAAAAAACAAAAAAAATAAAACTATTTAAAAATCCAACTATTGATACCGATCCTAACCAAAATTCTATTATCATTAACAAAACCATTAAAATAATAGTTTTACTATAACTAATAGAGTGAGAATTTTTTTCAAAATAACCTTCTTCTAAATTTTCTTCTAAAACTAAATCTGGGAATTTTTTGAAAAAAGATTGGCTTTCAAATTGGTGATTTCTACACCATATCGAAATGTTTTTTAATTTAATTCCTTCAATGTTTTCTCCACCCAAAACTACATTGCTAAGACTAATTTTTTGTAAAAATTTATGAACATAAGTTTCAATTTTTGATGCTTCATTAAAATCTTTTTTTAGAGGTACTAAATAATAATTGTAATCTTTTATTAGGAAACCTTCTTTTTGGTCACTTCTCATTATTTTATAAAAACGATGTTGAACCAAAGATAAGATTGTCGAAGTGAAAGAATTTGGTGTTAAATATTTTGTTGAACTAATTAATTGTTCAATTTGAGCCGGGTCAATATCACTTGGAGCCTCCCACAATCTGCCCGATAAGTTTATTTCCGGTAGTTTTAACTCCTTTCCATACTTTTTAAAATTTTTAACTTTACCTATAAACAGGATTAATCCAATTATCAATAACCCAAACGAAATAATTGAAAAAACAATTTCTTTTATTTTATTTTCTTGTTTTTGTTTTTCAGTCTGATCAATAAAACTTTGTTCTTCTAATTCAATTTCTGATTTACTTAAATTTCCAATAATCCCACCAGTAAAGATATTTTTGGGTAATAAAATTCTTCCTTCAAAAAAAGTTCCAGAATATAATCTACCAACTGTAAAAGTTACTTTACTGGAATCAGGAATTGAAACAGTCCCATTCAATGGCCCGTGTAACCAAGCTTTAATTTCATCCCCTGGAATATTTTCTGGTAAATTAATTTGAGCCGAAACATTATTTTGACTAATTTCCCAATCATCTCCAATTAATTTCCAATACAATTCAGCTGTGTCGGTGTTTAAAGTAATGGCGTTAGAAATCTCATATTTAATTTTAAAAGTCTTTTTTCCACCATCAGTTCGGTAAAACCATCTAATATAATATTTATCTGTTTGTTCCTCAACATAAAAACTAGAAACTGGTTTAACTGTGTTGTGTTGTTTTTTATTTTTAGAATCCAATTCGGTATAGCATTCTTTTTCGTCACAAACTTCAAAATTTTTCAAAATATAAGATTCATTTCTATTACCAGTTTTATTTATATATTCATAAGCATAGGTATAACTTCCATTAAAAGAAAAAACTCTTGTTTCTTCCACTCTCATTGAACCATCTGTTTTTAATTGACCTAAAATATTTACCTTATCAATCGAATAAGATTTATCCGCCGCATTAATTGGTTTTGCTAAAAATAATAATAAGAATAATCCTAAAATTTTGAAATGCTTCATTAATCTCATTAACTTATTATAGATTATAATTGTCTATGAAAATTAAAATAAAACGTTTTGATAAAACCTTACCTCTACCAGTTCATAAAACCAGCGGGGCAGTAGCAGTTGATTTATATTCTCGATTAGATTTTAATATTGAACCAAAACAAATTGCCTATATTCCCATGAATGTCGCTATAAAAATCCCCGATGGTTATTTTATTATCCAAACTCCTCGTAGCTCTACCCACAAATTAGGCTTAATGGCTATTAATAGTGTTGGTGTTTTTGATCGCGATTATTGTGGTGACAACGATGAATATCATTTTGCTGCTTATAATTTCACCGACAAACCGGTATTTATTGAAAAAGGAACTCGTCTTTGTCAATTAGTTTTAATAAAATGTGAAAATTTTGAATTCGATGAAGTCGACTCAATGGATGCCGTCGATCGTGGCGGCTTCGGCACAACAGGGGTACACTAATTTAGTGTAATATTAATTATGGAAAATCAACCAAACATTCAAAATAATAATTCTAGTCTTGAAAATATTAATTCTCAAACGCCGCAAGCTGAACCAGAAATCAAACCAAAATCAAATAAAATCATTCCAATTTTAATAGGTGTATTTTTTGTCTGTGCTATTTCTGTGGTTGCTTATTTTTTGGGTAGCAAAAATTTTTTTAAGAAAAATATTATCGTCGATAATCATCCCAAAGAAACTCCCAATTCCACCCCAACTCCAGAAGAAGTGCCTCTTTTTTCCGGTCAAATTCAAAGATTAACCCAAAACTTAAAATTATTTAAAAGTGTTGTATATGGATATGAAACTGTTGATAGTGATGTCTACTACAGTGCTGGTATTTTTAATAAAGGTGAATTAAAAGGTTACACTCGTATTATTGCCATTAAAAAAGAAGAAGGTCCAGGAGATCCATATGTTTATATTTTAGCCACAAAAGATTTTGAAACTTTTATTTTAGATGACCCAAACAATAATATCTCCAAACCAGAAGATAATTATCAAAATCCATATTCAGTTTTAGATAAAACCAAAATAATATCTACTAAAAATTTTGATACTAATCAAACCAATGAAATTAGTTTGGATCAAAAATTTTCCTTATATTTTAAAACCTTTTTTACCAAACCTTCTGAAACTAATAAAGTTGATAAATATGGCAACAAAATTTATGAATACACTTTAATCACTGATTTTTCTTCTTACCAAAAATTAACCTCTCCGGTTAATAATTTAACTTTTTATTTTAAGCCTTATACAAATAATCAATATTTTGATCAACTTAATCAAAGTCAAAAAGACAAGGAATTAATTAAAGAAAAATATTTTTCTGGAGAGACAAGTATAATTGTTGTTGATTCCACTGGCTTACCATTAAATTATTTATTAACCACGGCTGAAAATATAAAAATTTATCAACAAAAAAATGCCGTCAACGACATTTCCTTAAAAGGTTCTGTTCTTCCAAGTTTTACTTTTACCAGTTCGGCTATTGAAAACAAAAATAATCTTCAATTTTATAAAACCTATGCTACTGCCATTCCAAGCGGCTGTTTTTTGTCTCTTAGTACCAAGGTAATCAATATTAATGATAACGATCTTGAACAAATTGGAACAGTTTCAAATACCCAAATTTATCGATTAAAAGATAGAAATAACCCCCTCTACAAGTTGGCTTTTGATAATAAAATGGAATACTATAATTTAGTAACAATGCCATCAGAATGGGACAATATTAATAAAGGTGTAAAAAAACCAACTTTTGAAGAATATATTGATAATAACCCTTTATTATTCATTAAAGACTATTGGCAACGCTGGGTCGCTTTAGGTGAATACGACATTCAACTTCCTGGTGGTTGTGGCAAACCTGTTATTTATTTATACCCACAAAAAACCACCGAAATTTCGGTTAAATTTAATGTTCCAGTTCAATTCACTACCGACATTCCAGAATACAAAAATTCATGGAATGTTTTAGCTAGTCCAAATGGTTCACTCAAAGACCTAAATCAAAAAGACGACGACTGTAATAAAATTGATTCCAATAAATTTGGTTCAGAATATGCCGCTGAGGCTTGTAAAACTAATAATTATCCTTATCTTTATTGGGCTGGAAATATAATTTCTCAAAAATATCCAGAAATAAATAAAGGATGGATTATTGATAAAAAAGATATCAATAATTTTCTGGAAGAAAAACTTACTCAAGTTGGTTTGAATTCTCAAGAGAAAAAAGATTTTATTAGATACTGGTTACCAGAAATGTTGGCTAAAAATACTCCATATTATCGAGTTAGTTTTTTACAAACAAGTGAACTAAATCAATTATTTCCAATGACTGTCGAGCCAAGACCAGATAGTATCTTTAGAATCTTTTTAGATTATTTACCCTTAGCTCAGAAACCATCTCAAAAAATAGAACCTCAATCATTAAACAAAATAATCCGTGAAGGTTTCACCCTGGTTGAATGGGGTGGCTTAAAAAGATAACTAAACCTTGAATTCAGTTAGTGTAAAATAAACTTATGACCTTTATTTACATTCTCTTAATTCTAATTTTAATCGCTTTGATTTTTTTAATTCTTAAATCAAAAAAAACCGATAATACGGCAGAATTAATTAAAGAACTTGATAAAATTCAAATAAAATTGGAAAATTCAATCAAACAGGATTTTTCTTTAAATCGCCAAGAATTAAATACCTCTTTTAATAATTTTTCCATTAAATTAGACCAACTTATAACTGGAATAAGTACTAATTTAAATCAAGTCCGAGAATCTATTGAAAAACGACTCGAGTTAATTCAAAAAGATAATTCAGATCAACTTGAAAAAATGCGGGTTACTGTCGATGAAAAATTACAAAGCACCTTAGAAAAAAGACTCGGGGAATCCTTTAAACAAGTCAGTACTCAATTAGAATCAGTTTATAAAGGTTTAGGCGAAATGCAGACTTTGGCCATTGGTGTTGGTGATTTAAAAAAGGTTTTGTCTAATGTAAAAATTCGTGGAACTTGGGGAGAAGTTCAATTAAACAGTTTATTAGAACAAATTTTAACCAATGATCAATATGATAAAAATGTCGCTGTCAAAAGCGGTAGTTCCGACCGAGTTGAATTTGCCATTCGTCTTCCGGGCAAAGATGACGAAAATAAACAATGTTGGTTACCAATTGATTCCAAATTTCCTTTGGAAGATTATCAAAATTTAATTAAAGCCCAAGACGCTGTTGATTTGATTCAAATTGAAATTTCTTCAAAAGCTTTGGAAAACAGAGTTAAAACCGAAGCTAAATATATTTTTGACAAATATATTGATCCACCTCATACCACCGATTTTGCCATTCTTTATCTCCCTATCGAAGGTTTATACGCTGAAATTACCCAAAAACAGTCATTAGTTGACACTCTCCAAAGACAATATCGGGTTACTATCGCTGGTCCAAATACTATTGCTGCTTTGCTCAACAGTTTACAAATGGGTTTCCGCACTTTGGTCATTGAAAAAAGATCCTCGGAGGTTTGGTCAGTTCTCGGAACTATTAAAAAAGAATTTGGTCTTTTTGGCGATCTTCTGGTTAAAACTAAAAAGAAACTTCAAGAAGCCACTAACACTATCGATGATGCCAGTTCAAAATCGAAAACTATTACCGGCAAACTAAATAAAGTTCAAAGTCTTACTGAAACTACAGACGAAAAAATAATTAGTTCTCTCCATGAATAAGAAGTTTTTTTACTATTCTCTTACTTTTGCTTCTATTTTTTTAATTTTTATTAACTTGGTTTCACCTGAACTTCTTTGGCCAAAAATAATTTTCTTTTTTATTATCTTTTGTTTTTTCTTTTCCACTATTTGTATTTTCTCTAAAAAATATTTAGCCAATCTAATCAAAGCCTTTTATTTACTTTCCCTCGTTTTACTCTTGTTTTTCAACCAACTTGATTTACTAAATTTTATAACCACCACCTTTTTACTGATCATAATTTTATTTCTAACTAATTCTAGTAAAAAAGATAAAAATTAATGTATAATAGGCCGATAATAATTTTTCACTAAGCGAAAAAAATATTAGCACTTTAATCATTTTGTTTTTTTAAAAATATTCCCTTTTTTGGGATTTATATATAAAATAAACAATCAAAGTTGAAAGGGGTAAATATCATGAGAAGATTCTGTACTGTTCTTGCTATTCTTTTTGTCCTTTCCTCAAATTTATATCCGAACTATCCAGCAATTATTCCCAGTAAAACAGTCATCTCGCCTCCTTCTGAAGCTTCTCTAAAAGCTGCGCGAGATGAAAACAAGAAGCACATCTTTTCAATTTTATAACCCTTGATCGAATAGTAATAAGCCGACAAATTTGTGCAACATCAACACAAATCTATTGTCGGCTTTTATTTCCCCTCTTGACACCTTTTAGCAGTCGATCTATTATATTGCTAATATGTCAGACTTAACCCAACGACAAATAAAAATACTTAAATGTGTTGCCGAGGAATTCATTGAGACCGCCTCTGCGGTCGGCTCTGAAACTCTCGAAAAAAAATATTCTTTAGGTATCTCTTCGGCCACTATTAGAAATGAAATGATGATTCTCACTCAGCTAGGTTTTCTAAAAAAAGGTCATCTTTCTTCAGGCCATGCCCCAACTTCTCTGGGTCTTAAATATTATGTTCGAAATTTAATGACCACTAAAAATTTATCCGTTAGCGATGAAATTGGTGCTAAGGAAAAAGTGTGGGAATACAGAAATGAATTTGATAAATTACTTCGTGAAACCACTAAAGAATTAGCTCAACGAACTAAATCTATGGCCATCGCCACTACTGATCAAGGTACTGTTTATAATTATGGTGCTTCAAATTTACTCGAAGAACCTGAATTTTTCAACATCGATGTTACCAGAACTGTTTTATCTTTAATTGACAATGCTGATTTTTGGTATCAAATTATTAAAAAAGCTGGTGATTTAAATCCAGAATCTACCGAAATAGTTCATCTTTTAATTGGTGAAGATCTTGGTATGGAATATCTTGAATCTTGTGGTTTTGTTTATCAAAATTACGAATCTGGTCCACATCGTGGTATTGTTGGTATCATTGGTCCGGCTCGTTTTAGATATTCATATGTCGTCCCTGTCGTTGATTATTTTGCCGAGTTACTCTCAACTATTAGTCGTTAAATAAATTATGGCAACAGATAAAAAAAATAAATCAAACATTAAAAACACCGAGTTACTTGAAAAAATTTCTTCATTAGAAGAAAGATTAGCCAGATCTTTGGCTGATTATTCTAATTTAGAAAAAAGAATTGAATCTCAACGACAATTATTTGTCACTTTGGCCACCACTTCTATTTTAAGTAAGATGATTGAAGTTTTAGATAATTTTTATCTAGCTCAAAGTCATCTCAATAATCCTGGTCTTAAGATGGCCATTGATAAATTTAACTCTGTTTTAAAAACAGAGGGTTTAGAAGAAATTAATCCAGTTAATCTAGAATTTGATCCTCAATCGATGGAATGTATCGAGGTTGTCGACGGCCACGAAAATTTCGTCATTGAAGTGAGAAAACTAGGTTACAAACTAAACGGTCACGTTATCCGTCCGGCTCAAGTTTCGGTCGGAAAAACCTCTAACCCCATTACTAATTAATATATACAAAAAACTATGTCAAACAAAATAATCGGAATCGATTTAGGTACTACCAACTCTTGCGTCGCAGTAATGGAAGGTGGTTCCCCAAAAGTTATTTTTAGTTCAGAAGGTCGCAACACTATTCCTTCTATTGTCGAACCAGTCAAAAAGCTGGTTGGCGATTTAGCCAAACGACAAATGGTTTTGAACTCCAAAAACACTATCTATAGTGTTAAGCGTCTTATGGGTCGACGTATTGATGATCCAGAGGTTAAAAAAACTCAAACTGTTGCTCCATATAAAATTGTCGCCGGTAAAGACAAAATGGCTGCTATCGAGATTGACGGCAAGACTTACACTCCTCAGGAAATTTCATCTATGATTTTGCAAAAAGCCAAAGCTGATGCTGAAAAATATCTTGGTGAAAAAGTCACCGATGCTGTTATCACCGTCCCTGCTTACTTTGATGATTCTCAAAGACAAGCTACAAAACAAGCTGGTGAAATCGCCGGTCTTAATGTTCAACGAATTGTTAATGAACCAACTGCCGCTGCTTTAGCCTATGGTATGGATAAAAAACAAAACGGAGTTATTGCTGTCTATGATTTAGGAGGGGGAACTTTTGATATTTCCATTCTCGAAATTGGTGATGGTATTTTTGAAGTTAAATCTACCAACGGAGATACTTTCCTTGGTGGCGATGATTTTGATCAAAAAATTATTACTTGGATTATTGATGATTTTCAAAAACAAAACGGAGTTGATCTAAGTAAAGATCCTCAAGCCTTACAACGTGTTCGCGAAGCTGCCGAAAAAGCCAAAATTGAACTCAGTTCAGCTGCTGAAACCGAAATTAATTTACCATTCATTACTCAAAAGGATGGTCAACCTCTTCATTTAACTAAAAAGTTAACTCGCTCTGAATTGGAAAAATTAATTGATGATTTAGTTCAAAAAACCATAGGTCCAGTCGAAAAAGCTCTAAAAGATGCCAAAGTAACCAAGTCTGATATTAAAGAAATCATTATGGTCGGAGGCATGACTCGTATGCCTAAAGTTCAAGAAGTTGTTAAAAACTTCTTCGGTAAAGATTTAAATAATACCGTAAACCCGGACGAAGTTGTTGCCATCGGTGCTGCCGTTCAAGGTGCTGTTTTAACTGGTGAAGTTAAAGATGTTGTCCTTTTGGACGTCACACCGTTAACTTTCGGAATTGAAACTGCTGGTGGCGTCAGAACTCCTTTAATTGATCGAAATACTACTGTTCCTACCAAGAAATCTCAAGTTTTCACTACCTATGCCGACAATCAACCTCAAGTGGAAATTAATGTTCTTCAAGGTGAACGTCCTATGGCGGCTGATAACAAATCTTTAGGCCGATTCATTCTCGATGGGATTGCTCCAGCTCCACGTGGTATGCCTCAAATTGAAGTCACTTTTGATATTGATAGCAATGGTATTCTTTCTGTCTCTGCTAAAGATAAGGGCACTGGCAAAGAACAAAGAATCACCATTCAAAATGCTACCAACTTAAAAGAAGAAGAGATTGAGCAAATGAAAAAAGAAGCCGAAGCTCATGCTCGTGAAGACGAAGAAAAGAAAGGTTTAGCCGAATCTAAGAACAAACTTGATGCAACTATTTTTTCTGGTGAAAAAACCTTGAAAGATTTTGCTGATAAAGTTAAACCGGAAGATAAAACCAAAATAGAAGAAAAAATTAAAGAATCTAAAGATATTTTATCTAAATCAGATGCTAAAAAAGATGAATTAGATAAAGCTTCAGACGAGCTTAGTCAAATTCTTCAAACCATCGGTGCTGCTATTTATCAACAGCAACAACCTGGACAATCAGGGCCAGAAACTCCAACCGAAGAGCCCAAAAAAGCTGATGATAAAAAAGAAGCTGAAGAAGGCGAAGTCGTCCAATAAAAATTAATAATTAATATTGTAGAGACGTCCCGCTGGGGCGTCTCTACGCGATTGTTGATAATGATAAAATAGACCCATGAAAAAAGATTTTTACGAAACACTTGGCGTTTCCAAAAGCGCTTCTAAAGATGAAATTAAAAGTGCCTACAGAAAGGCGGCTTTAAAGTTTCATCCAGATCGTAATAAAGCCCCAGATGCCGAAGAAAAATTCAAAGAAATCAACGAAGCTTATGAAGTTTTAAGTAATTCTGAAAAAAAATCCGCTTACGATCAATTTGGGCATGCTGCTTTTGACCCATCTTCAGGTGGTTTTGGTGGTCATACTTATACTCAACAAAACGGTCCTAATTTTACCTACACCCAAAGCAGTAATCCTTTTGGCGGAGCTGACTTTGATTTTGGCGGATTTAGTAATCCATTTGATATTTTTGAACAATTTTTTGGAGGTGGCAGTTTTAGTGGTCAGCAAGGCCGAAGTAAACGAATCGAAACTTATAAAATTTCGATTTCTTTTCTAGAAGCCGCTAATGGTTGTCAAAAAGAAGTTTCTATCGATGGTAAGAAAAAAACTATCAAAATTCCTGCCGGTGTTGACGATGGTCAAAAAATTCGTTTTTCTGAATTTATTTTATATATCGACGTTTTACCTGATAAAGTTTTTAGACGCGAAGGTAACGATGTTTATGTTAATGCCAATATTAGCCTAACCCAAGCCATTTTTGGTGATACCATTGAAGTTCCTACTTTGGATGAACCATTAAAAATTCGGGTTAAATCCGGTACTCAGCCAAATACTTTAGTCCGTCTTCGAGGCCAGGGGATTAAAGATGTAAATGGCTATGGAAAGGGCGATTTTTATATTCGTCTTTTTGTTGAAATTCCTACTAAACTATCTTCTCGTCAAAAAGACCTCTTAAAACAGCTCGATTTGTAATTTTTCTGGTATAATCTATACATATTAATTTTGCAGTGTTTTAACCTGGGGCTGACAAAGCCCTTTTTTTTACCCTGCATATTTAAGGAAACAAAATGGATTTAAAAAAACTACCAAAAACAGAATTTGCCGCAGCTGTGGCTCAAATCGCTGGTGAAAGAAACATCGATGTTCAATCTATTTTAGATTCAATTGAATTTGGACTTATCTCTGCTTATCAACGCGATCAAAAAGAACATGGCGTCATCATTTCAGAAGAAGATAAATTTACTGTTGAATTAGCTCCAGAAAATGGATCTTTCAAAGTTTACAAAATCGATGGTGATAAAAAAATTGATGTTACCCCTCCTGGTTTTGGCCGAATTGCTGCTCAAACTGCTAAACAAGTCATTGACCAAAAAATTCACGAAGTTGAAAAAGAAACTGTTGTGACTGAATTTACCAAAAAGATTGGTACTCTTATTTCTTGTGTTGTATTAAAAAATGATCCTTATAAAATGGTTGTCGGTGTTGGCAAAACTGAAGGTATCTGTCCTAAAGATGAACAAATTAGAGATGAGATTCTTCCTCTTGGTTCAAAAAAATTATTTTTATTGAAAGAAATTCTTCACGATGAAAATGGTCGCAGTGAGATTATTTTGTCTCGTCGAGATAATGCTTTTGTTAAAGAATTATTTGCTCGTGAAGTTCCAGAAGTTTCTAATGGTTCAGTTGTCATTGAAAAAATTGCCAGAATTGCTGGTGAAAGAACTAAAATTGCCGTCTCTTCAAACCAACCAGGAATTGATTCTGTTGGTTCTTGTATTGGTCAAAAAGGTTCTCGTATCCAAGCCATTTTAAACGAATTACCAATGGAAGAAAAAGTTGACGTTGTCGCTTTTTCCCAAAATTTAAACCAATTTATTGCTCAAGCTCTTTCTCCAGCTCAAGACGTCAAAGTTATTGAAGTCAGAAACAGCTGTGCCTACGTTACTGTCCCAGAATCACAATTAGCTTTAGCTATTGGATCTGGTGGTGATAATGTTCGTTTGGCTGGTCAATTAGTTGGTCTTGAAATTAAACTTACTCAAGATTTGATCAAATCATCTAAGTAAATTTACTTTCGTTATTCCTTAAAATCTAATTATGACTAATGATAATAAATTAACACGTCCGCCAATTGTTGCTCTCATGGGCCATATTGATCATGGCAAAACGACCCTTCTGGATAAAATTCGTTCTACTAATCTTTGGAAAAAAGAATCCGGAGGAATCACTCAACACATTAATTCCTACCAAGCTCAATTTACCGAAAAAGACGGACAAATCAAACTAATTACTTTTATCGACACTCCTGGCCATGCTGCCTTTATTAACATGCGTGCTTGCGGTGCCAAGGCTACTGATATCGTTGTCTTAGTTGTTTCTGCCGTTGAAGGTATTATGCCTCAAACCAAAGAATGTATAGAACATATTAAAAAATGTAATTTGCCTTTTATTGTGGCTATGAATAAAATGGATCTTGAAAATGCTGCCCCTGACAAAATTAAGGGTCAATTAGTCGAATTAGGTTATACTCCAGAAGAATATGGTGGTCAAACTGCTGTTATTCCTGTTTCAGCTAAGACTGGCAAAGGTATTGATCAATTGTTAGAAATGATTCTTATCAATGCTGATGTTTTAGAATTAAAAGCCGATTCTGAAGGTTGTTTTGAAGCTGTTATTATTGAATCTCGTCTCGACAAAAACCGTGGCCCGGTGGCCTCTTTAATTATCAGTAATGGCACTCTAAAAATTGGGGACATTGTTTATTCCGAAGACATTCTTTGTAAAGTTAAAGCCTTAATTGATTGCAACGGTCAACAATTAAAAGAAGCTGGTCCTAGCGTTCCGGTTGAAGTTTTAGGTTTTGAAAGAGTTCCTTCAGTTAGTTCTTTGGTTACTTCCAATAAAACCGAATGTTCAGAAAAGAAAGAGCATAAGGTTTTACTCGAATCAACCGAAGAAAATCCTAAATTAAAGGTTATTCTCAAAGCTGACGTTAAAGGCACCCTTGAAGCTCTGGAAAATAGTTTTAATGACGATGTTATCATTATTTCTTCTAGTATCGGAGCTGTTAGTGATAATGATGTTTTTATGGCTGAAGCTGCCAAAGCTCAAATTTTTGCTTTCAATGTTTCCACTCCAAAACATATTACCCAAATTGCCGAAAGTGCTAAAGTTAGAATTTTTGAATCTCGAATTATCTATCAAATTATTGAAGACATTCAAAACCAGGTTTTAAAACTCCTAGAACCAACTATTGACGAAACGGTTCTTGGCGAAGGTTTGATTAAAGCTGAATTTAAGATTGATAAAGTTCGTATCTCTGGAGTTCAATGTACTAAGGGTGAAATTGGAAAAGGGGAATTAATTCATCTTAAACGTGATGGAAAAATCATTAAAGACACTAAAGTTGAAGGTATCCGTCAAGGTAAAAATATCGTTGAAAAATTAAAGTCGGGGACTGATTGCGGTATGACCTTTAAGCCTTATGTTGACTTTAAGGTAGGAGATGTTATAATATCCTATAAGAATTAAAAATTAGCAGGTTTTCTATGAAAAATTATCAAGTTTCAGAAATTAAAAATCTTTTAGGAACCGCCAAAACGGCTCTTATTACTGTTTCTCAATTAAGTATTGACAGTATTGGTTCGGCTTTGGCCTTAGCTTTAATTTTAAAGAAATCCAACATTTCGGTTAAAGTTTTTTGTCCCAATCCAACCGATGCTAATTATTCCAAATTAAGTGGTCTTGAACTTTTAACTAACAATTATAATCAAAACGACTTAATCGTCACCCTTGACTATCCTTTAGATCAAATTGAAAAAGTTACTTACAACCAAGATGGTGGAAAACTAAATTTAGTTGTCCAAACCAAAGATGGTTCTCAAAAAGTTGCTGAAAATCAAATTTTAATTAGTAATCAAGCTACCGCTGCTGACATTAACTTTATGTTAGGCGATGAAAACCTTTTAGGTGCCAATGCTAATATGGTTCAAAAAGGTAACTGGATTAATATTTCTCCATCTAGTATTGAAAAAACTTGGGCCAAAGTAAACATTATTGATCAAGATGCTCCTTTTTCTGAAATCTTAACCTTTTTATTACCTATGCTCGATTTACAATTGAACCCAGAAGCAGCTAAAAATCTTTTAATTGCTCTTCGTGTTGCTACCCAATCTTTCTCAATTAATGTTTCTCCTGAAACATTTGAAGCTGGTGCCAATTGTCTCCGCGCCACCCAAGGCTAATTTTTGTGTTATAATCTCATCTGACTAAAAACGGTTTTTTGGTAGCCATTCCAAGATATTATAAATTTAACCGATTTTAGCCAAATAATCCTATGGCATTAACCACAGAAGAAAAAAAAGTTATTATTGAGAAATACGCTCAAGACAAAGGTGATACTGGTTCCCCAGAAGTTCAAATCGCTATTTTATCTAAGGCAATCGAAAAGCTCCAAGGTCATTTAACCGAAAATAAACACGATTCTCCTGCAAAACGCGGAATTTTAAGTAAAATTTCCAAAAGACGACGTTTACTTCGTTATCTTTCAAATCACAATCCTGAAACATACACTACCGTCATCAAATCTCTCGGTCTCAAGAAATAATTTCAGTTTCAGTTATAATCAATTATGAAAATGTATACAAAAGATATTTTAGTGGGCGACAAAAAAATTACCCTTTCAACAGGAAAAATCGCTCCTCAAACCAATGCCTCTGTCGTGGCTCAATACGGCAACACCACTGTTTTAGCCACAGTTTTAATGGGTAAAACCGATGAATCAAAAGATTATTTTCCTTTATCGATCGAATTTCAAGACAAACTTTACGCTGGTGGTATTGTCAAAGGTAGTAAGTGGATGAAGCGAGAAGGTGGTCCTTCAGACACAGCAGTTCTTTCCGGCCGAATTATTGATAGATCTTTACGTCCTCTTTTCCCAGCTGATTTTTTAAACGAAGTTCAAATTATCGTTACTGTTTTAAGTAACGATAAAAATAATGATACTGTTATTCCAGCTTTTACCGCTGCTGCTGCTGCCTTGGCTATTTCTGACATTCCTTTCAATGGTCCAGTTTCCGTCGTTCGCGTTGGTTTAATCAATGAAAAATTAGTTTTAAACCCATCAACCGAAGAATTATTAAATTCTTCCATGGATCTTTTAGTTTGCACTGGCCCTGCTGGTGTCAATATGATTGAATGCGATGCCAACATTGTTTCCAACGATATTGCTTTAAAAGCCATAGAGTTGGCTAAAACTACTGGTGATGAAATTAATAAAGAAATTACTGCTTGGGTCAAAGAATGTGGTAAAGAAAAATTAAAATATGAATCCGCTGGCCCATCTGCTGAATTAATCACTGAAATCGAATCTAAAATTAAAAAAGATGTTGAATCATTTTTAGAAGCTGGTGTTGATGGTGGTCACATGATTGGTCAAGAAAAAATCACTGATCGAATTTTAGAAGAATATAAAGCTAAAATTAAATCAGAAGAAGTTTCTAAAAATCATGTCGTCGCGGCCGTTGATTCTATTGTTAGATCTGCTCTTAGAGTTAGAACTATTAAAGGTCTTCGTTATGATCACCGAAAAATGGATGAAGTTCGTCCTTTAATTGTCGAAGCTGGTGTTTTACCATGTGTCCATGGTTCTGCATTTTTCCAAAGAGGTTTAACTCAAGCCATTACTGTCACCGCTCTTGCTCCTTTAGCCGACAAACAATATCTCGAAGATTCTAGTGGTGAAACCACCAAGAGATATATCCACTATTATTCTGCCGCTCCTTACTCAACTGGTCAAACCGGTCGTGTTGGTCGCCCAGGTCGTCGTGAAATTGGTCATGGTGCCCTAGCTGAAAAAGCTCTACTTCCAGTTATTCCTTCAGAAGAAGAATTTCCCTACACTATTGTTTTAACTTCCGAAATTATGTCTCAAAACGGATCATCTTCTATGGCTTCAACTTGTGGATCCACCATGTCTTTAATGGACGCTGGTGTTCCTATTAAAGATAAAGTCGCTGGAATTTCCATCGGTCTTATGGCTGAAACTGATGATAAATATGTTTTATTAACTGATATTGCCGGTATTGAAGACCACGATGGTGATATGGATTTCAAAATTACTGGTACTCGAAACGGTATTACTGCCATTCAATTAGACATCAAAAGAGAAGGTATTACTTTACCTATGATTTCCGATACTTTTGTCGCTTCAACTAAAGCTCGACTTCAAATTTTAGACAAAATGGAAGCCACTTTAGCTGCTCCTCGTGCTGAATTATCTGAATTTGCTCCAAAAATTAAAATGGTTGCTTTACCAGAAGACAAAATTGGCGAAGTAATTGGCAGTGGTGGCAAAACCATCAAAGCCTTAATGGAAAAATATCAAGTTCAAATTGATATTGATGATAATGGTAAAGCTTCAATTTCTGCCCAAAATCAGGAAAATATTGATAATGCTGCTTATGAAATCGAATCCATGATTAAAGAAGTTCAAATTGGTGAAGATTACGAAGGTGTGGTTACTCGAGTTGAAAACTTTGGTGCTTTTGTTGAACTCTTACCAGGTCGAGAAGCCTTGCTTCATGTTTCTGAAATGACAGGTGGATTTTTATCCGATCCTTCAACTATTATTAAAGTTGGTGATCGTTTAAATGTCAAAATCTCTGGATTTAACGACAATCATCAAATTAAATTATCATCTCCTGAATTCAAAGCTGCTCATCCGGGTCAACCCAGAGAAGAAGGCCAAGGTCAAGATAATCGAACCGGTGGTTTCCGAAATTTCACTCCACCTCGTCGAGACGATAACCGCAATGGCGGTTTCCGCCCTCGAAGATAATCTAAGCAATTGGTTCTAAATTCTTGTATAATTTTTTAATGACTGAAAATTTGTTAACCACTCAAGAGGCGATTAAACGTCTAACTGATAAAGTTGCCTCCGTCAAGGTTCCTGAAAATTTAGCGTCTAAATTACAGGAGCTTTTTATGCAATTAGAAATCAATGCTCAAAATGAAATGTCTTTTTGGTCAAGTTATTACAACATTTCTAAATACATTGATTGGGTCATTTCCGTTCCTTGGTTTAATCAAACTAAAGACATTTTAGATTTAAATTATGCCAAACAAAAACTTGATGAAGAACATTTTGGTTTAGACACCATCAAAGAGAGACTCATGGAATATATTTCCGTCATGTCTCTTCAAAAAATGCGTAATCCAAGTGAATCAGTTCATGCCCCTGTTCTTTTGTTTGTTGGTTTAGTTGGTACTGGTAAAACCACCATGGCCAAATCTATTGCTCAAGTTTTAGGTCGTGAAATCATCAGAATTCCTTTTGGTGGTTTAGGTGATGCTAATTATCTTCGTGGTCGTTCTCGAACCAATCCTGATTCTGAGCCAGGTCAAATTATAAAAGGTTTGGTCAATTGTAAAAGTAATAATCCAGTTATTTTATTAGATGAAATTGACCGTGTGGCCGACGATGCTCTCAACACCATCATGGGTGTTTTAGTTGAAATTCTTGACCCAGAACAGAATAATCATTTTACTGATCATTATTTAGACTATCCGGTTGATCTTTCTCAGGCCATTTTTTGTGCTACCTGTAACAACACTTCTCGTATTGCTACCGCTGTTATGGATCGTTTGGAAGTTATTCAAATGCCATCATATAATGACGACGAAAAAACTGCCATTGCCAGAGACTATCTCTTACCTCGAGCTTTGAAGAATAATGGTTTAACCGTAAATGATCTTCAAGTTTCAGATAATATGTGGTCACAAATTGTCCGACCTCTTGGTTTCGACGCTGGTGTTCGTACTCTTCAACGTAATATTGAAGGTATGTGTCGCAAAGTTGCCAAAATTATTTTAGAAGGTAAAATTCGACAAGTTGTCGTCGACGAATCTAACGTCAAAACTTTCTTACCTCAATGGTAATTTTAAAAAGATACTTAAGCGATTTTTTAGGTAAAATTAATTAAGAAAAAGTTATTAGTTCTGAACATATTTGTGGTTCGTTGTTCAGACATTTATTATTATTTATATTTATAATCACAAAAAAAATTATGTTAAATCAAAAAACAAAAATTATTAATGCTCCAAATCAGGTCCGAGAATATCATTCCGGCACTGATTCTGTCCGAATCAGTTCACTTGGTGGGTTCGGTGACGTCACTCAGAATATGTTCGTTTACGAATTTATTCCCAGTGGTGATGTTTCCAAAAGCCAAATTATTATAGTCGATTGTGGCGTCGGTTTTCCTGAAGAAGATGCTTTTGGCGTCGATCTTCAAATTCCCGACACTCATTATCTTCAAGATAAAAAAGACCGAATTTTAGGCATATTTATTACTCATGGTCACGAAGACCATATCGGTGCTGTCCGTTTTATTCTGCCTATTTTAGGTCAAAATATTCCGGTTTATGCCCCAAAGCTTGCCGCTGCTTTTATTGAAGCCAGATTGGCCGAAAGCAATGTTCGTGCTAATCTTCAAACTTACGACAATCTAACTCCGCCAATTACTAAAGGCGTTTTTACTATTGACCCAATTCGTCTTACTCATTCTATTCCTGACACTTTTCACTTCGCCATTACCACTCCCATAGGTATTTTTTATCACGGTTCTGATTTTAAGTTTGATCTTTTCCCTCTTGATGGTAAAGGTGCTGATTATTCCCATATTGCTCGTGTCGGTCAAACTGGAAAAGTTATTGCCTTAATGTCAGATAGTTTAGGTTCTGATCATGAAGGTTGGTCTCCATCTGAAAGTTCTATTGCTCAAAATTTCAAACAAGAAATTATTTCGGCTAAAGGGCGTGTTTTTGTTACTTCAATCTCCAGTAACATTATTCGTTGGACTCAAGCCATTGAATACGGCAAAAGTGTCGGTCGAAAAATAGTTATCGTTGGCTTTTCCGTTGATCGAGCCATCAGTATTGCCAAAGATTTGGGTTATGTAAATCTAGCCGATTCTGATATTATTCCTATCGAACGAGTTAAAAACTTTTCTGAAAATAAACTTATGTTTTTAGTTGCTGGTTTTGCCGGTCAACCAGATTCTGCTCTAAGCAAAATGGTTATGGGCAAACATAAAGTTAAAATAAAATCCGGAGATAAGGTAATTTTTTCATCTCCAGATTATATCCCTGGCACCACTTCTAATATTTTCAGCATGATTGATCTTTTATCAAAAATGGGGGCTGAAGTCGTCTACGGTGAAAAAGAAGAATTACATGTTTCTGGTCACGGATATCAAAAAGAACATGCTCTTTTAATTAATTTATTAAAACCAAAATATCTATTACCAATTGGTGGTAATTATCGTCATCTTAAAAGTTATCAACAGATGGCTAAAAAACTAGGTTACACTGAAGAACAGGTAATTTTACCTGATTTCGATGGTACAGCCACTTTTCATAATAATGGAACAGTTGACACTAATTATCATATTTCCATTAGAAAAGTTTTAATTGATGGATTTGGTGTTGGTGATGTCGGAACTACTGTTTTGCGTGATCGAAAAGTATTGGCTGAAGATGGTATGTTTTCGGTTGTTCTTTTAGTTGAAAAAATATCTGGTCAATTAACTAAACCGCCAGTAGTTCTCAGTCGAGGTTTTGTTTTTATGAAAGAAAACACCGAGCTGATCGATTATTTAAAACTTGAAATTACTAATAAATTTAATCAAGCCACCAGTTCTCCGGCCAATATGGATTTCATTCGTGAAGAAGTTCAGGCTTATGTCGAGGAAATTATCTACAAAAAAACCGGCCGCCAACCCATGGTCTTGCCGTTGGTGATTGAGGTTTAAACTTTTTCTATTGTAGAGACGCGATTAATCGCGTCTCTACAAATTTAAATTTATTTTTTTAACTTTTCTTGCCATAATTATTTATGGTAATTGTAAATAATCCAACCAAATTTGCCGACAAATTTAAACTAAAATCATCTCGTCTAACCAGTTGGGATTATTCCACCCCTGGATATTATTTCATCACCATCTGTACTCTTAATCATAATAATTTCTTTGGAAAAATTATTAATAATAAAATAATTTATTCAAAACGTGGTGAAATTGCTAAATCTGAATTATTAAAAACATTCGAAATTAGAAAAAATATTAAATTACACGAATGGATTATTATACCTAATCATGTTCATATTTTAATGGAAATAAAATATCAAAATTATCAACTAAATAGATGTAGAGACGTTCCGCAGAACGTCTCTACAGAATCGAAAAAGTTTTCAGTTATTTCTCCTAGATCAAATTCTATTTCAAATATTATTAAACAATTCAAATCCGCCGTTACAAGGCAAATCAATCCCCAAACCATATTTTTTGGATGGCAACCCCGTTTCCACGATGAAATCATTAAAGATGAAAAAAAATTATTAATAGTCAAAGAATATATTAAAAATAATATTATAAATTGGAACAAGGATAAATATTTTATAAAATCATAAGCTATAATAAAGCCATGAGATACTCACAACTTTTCGGTAAAACCAGTAAAACTGTTGCTTCTGATGCTGACAGTATTAATGCTAAATTGTTAACACAAGGCGGTTTCGTTCAAAAAGAAATTTCTGGTGTTTATAATTATTTACCCTTAGGTATCAGAGTTTTAACAAAAATTCAAAACATTGTTCGTGAAGAAATGAATAAAATTGGAGGGCAAGAAATATTAATGCCTGCCATGACTCAAGAAGAAAATTGGGAAATCACTGAAAGAAACTCTATGGATGTTCTTTTTCATTTAAAAGGACAAGGTGATACTAGCTTAGTTTTAAACCCTACTCACGAAGAAGTTGTCACTCCTTTAGCTCAAAAATATCTTTTTTCTTATCGAGATTTACCAGTTGCTGTTTATCAAATTCAAAATAAGTTTCGAAATGAAGCTCGGGCTAAATCTGGCTTGATGCGTGGACGTGAATTTAATATGAAAGATCTTTATTCTTTTCATGTCGACGAGGAAGATTTAAATCGTTATTATGAAATTGTTAAAAAAGCCTATTTTGAGATTTATAAAAGAATTGGTCTTGGAGATATTACTGTCTTAACTTTTGCCTCTGGTGGTGCCTTTAGCCAATTTTCCCATGAATTTCAAACTATAAGTGAAAGCGGAGAAGATACAATTTATCTTTGTAAAAAATGTCATGTGGCTATTAATAAAGAAATAATTGATATTCAAAAAACCTGTCCAGAATGTGGTAATGATAAATTAGAAACTGTTAAAGCCGTTGAAGTTGGCAATATTTTTAAATTAAGAACTAAATTTTCTAAGGCTTTTAATTTCTGTTATTCTGATCAAAATGGTCAAGAAAAAATTGTCGAAATGGGTTGTTACGGGTTTGGTCCATCAAGAGTCATGGGAACCATTGCTGAAATTTTTAACGACAGCAAAGGTATTGTTTGGCCAAAATCTATTGCTCCATATCAGGTTCACTTAATTGGCCTTGATCTTTTTGACGAAAACATTAAAACTCAAGTTGAAAAAATTTATCAAGATTTATTGGATAAAAACATTGAAGTTTTATTTGATGATCGTGTCGACACTATGGCTGGTGCCAAATTTGCCGACGCTGACTTAATCGGCAATCCCGTCAGACTTGTTATCAGTAAACGAAGTCTCGAAAACGGTGGAGTTGAATTAAAATATCGAAATAAAGAAACTAGCGAAATTATTTCTTTAGATAAAATTAATTTTATAGAATAATTATTAATTCTTAATTAGTAATTATTAATTAATTTCGATATACTTATTTTATGGCTAAACGAGGTCGTAAGAAAAAACATCTTTTTCCAGTTCTAAAATTGAAACCAGAAACAGTAAAAACTATATTTTTTATTTTTTTTCTAATTCTGTCAGCTATCTCTCTTTTTTCCTTTATTCAATCGGGTCCTTATTCCACTGTTTTAAATTCAAAACTAACTGAATGGTTTGGTTTTATTGCTGTTTTTATTCCCTTTTTGCTTTTGCTCACTGCTTTTTTATTCACCAAAATTAAAATTCCTTTAAAAGAAGCTAATGTTTTTTTTGGTTCTTTTATTATGTTTATTTCTCTTCTTGGTCTTTTAAAACAGGGGGTTGTTGGACTTTTCTTAGGTGATCAAATTACCAATCTTTGGGGAGAATTACCCCGTTTCTTTATTTTCTTTTTCACTGTCATTGCCGGTTTTGTAATTCTTTTTGATACCAACATTGTTCAAATTGTTAAATTTTTTATCAATCTTTTTAAGAATATTAAAAAATACACTATCGGTAATAATAAAAATAAAGAGAAAAAGTCTGAAAAGAAAGCTGGTCTTTTTTTATCCGAACTTTCACCTTTTAAACCAAATAATAAAAAAGAAGAAAATAAAGATGATCCAGCTGTTGTCAACATTCCTCCTGTCATGAAAGCTCCAGAATCTCAAACTTCGCTTCAAATTTCACCTCTTCAATCTTCAGTTAATAATCAAATTTGGCAATATCCACCACTTTCTATTCTTGATGGCACTCCTGGCGCCAAAGCTGATCGTGGTGATGTTAGAAAAAATGCCAATACTATCGAAGAAACTTTGGAATCTTTCGGTATTCGGGCCAAAGTTGTTGAATACAATAATAGTCCATCTGTCACTCAATATGCTCTTGAAGTTGCTCTCGGGACTAAATTAGCTAAAATTATCAGCCTTAGCAATGATTTAGCCATGGCTCTTTCGGCTCCTGGCGGTCAAATTCGTATTGAAGCTCCAATTCCTGGTCGCGCTCTCGTTGGTATCGAAGTCCCAAATAAAACTCTTGAAGTCGTCCCAATTAAAAAAGTCATGGAATCTGATGTTATGAAAAATGCCAAAAATAAAATTACTGTTCCATTAGGTCTTGATGTTGCTGGTAATGCTCGAGTTGCCGACATTGCCAAAATGCCTCACGTTTTAATCGCTGGTCAAACTAATTCTGGTAAATCAGTTTGTGTTAATTCTTGGATTAGCAGTATTCTTTTTCGAGCTTCACCCCAAGAAGTTCGTATGATTATGGTTGATCCAAAAAGAGTCGAATTAACCCCATATAATGGTATTCCTCATCTTTTGACACCAGTTATTGTTGAGCCGGAAAAAGTTATTTCTGCTCTCAAATGGGCTGTCGACGAAATGCAACGCCGCTACAAAACATTTACTGAAGTCGGTGCTAAAAACATTGAGGTTTATAATAATCTTTCCGGTTTTCAGTCCATGCCTTATATCATTATTTTTATTGATGAATTGGCCGATATTATGTTATTTTCCCCATCAGAAGTTGAAGATAATGTTTGTCGTTTAGCCCAAATGGCTCGAGCTGTCGGTATCCATTTAGTTTTAGCCACTCAACGCCCTTCTGTTAATGTTATTACTGGTCTTATCAAAGCCAACATTCCTACCCGTATTTCCTTTGCTGTTACCTCAGTGACTGATTCTAGGGTTGTTTTAGACACTCCAGGGGCTGAAAAATTATTAGGCCGAGGCGATATGTTGTACGGTCCTCAAGACTTAGCTAAGCCAGTCAGAATTCAAGGGTGTTATGTTTCCGACAAAGAAATTACTGCCTTGGTCGATTTCTTGAAAACTCAAAAAACTGCCGAATACGATGATCAAGTTGTTAGTCAGCCAGTTGCTGGTGCTAGAAATGGTAAAACGGTTTTGATCGCTGGAGATAATGGTCCTCATGACCCTCTCTATGACAGCGCTGTCAAATTAATTCAAGATACCGGCAAAGCGTCTACTACCTTCCTTCAACGAAAATTAAGTGTTGGTTATGCTCGAGCTGCCAAAATTTTAGATGAAATTGAAGCTGCTGGGCTAATTGGTCCGTCAAACGGAGCCAAGCCTCGCGATATTTTAATGCAGCCTAATCAAGGTGATAGTTCTGCTGAATAAAACTAATTATGCTTCGTACTTCTTCTTTATTAAAAAATACTCGTCTTGATAAAGAATATGAATTATCCGATATTTCCAAGAAATTAAAAATATCAATCAAATATCTAGCTGCCATTGAAGACGAAGATATTAAAAATTTTCCTCAAGAACCTTATTGTTCTTTAATTATTAAGGATTACGCTGATTATTTAGGCCTCAATGGACAGGAAATGTTGTCTTTTTTTCGTCGTGATTTTGAACAAAAAAAGCGAAACAAATCAGTCAAAAAAGAAGCTTTTTCTTTTACTCCCCAATTTACTTTTAAAGTTTTAGTTGGAATTGTTATTGTCTTCTTCGTTTTTTATATTACCAACGAATATATTAAATTTAATCGTCCTCCTAAATTAAAAATCAATTGGCCTGAAACTATTATCGGTCAAAATTTTGATTTAACCGGAGTTACTGATCCTAATTCTACTATTCGAATTAATGAAGATTTAATTATTGTCGACGCTGAAGGTAATTTTCAAAAGAAAATTCAGACAGGCTCCGATGGCGAAATTAAAATCACAGTTGAGTCAAAATCACCCAGTGGTCAAACCGCTGTTGAAGAGAAAACTCTTAAAATTAATTAATTTTTTGAAAAATAGTTTATACTAATCATATGGATATTACTCAAATCGTCATTATCATTAGCCTTTTGGCTATCACCGTTATTATTACTATCAGTGGAATTCATTTTATTAAGCTCTTAAAAGAATTGGCTGTTACCCTCAAAAAAACCAATCTTATTCTCGATGACACTCATTTAATTACCGATTCCGTGGCCAAACCAATCTCTTCATTTTCTGAAGTCATCATGGGTCTAAAAAATAGCTTCTCGTTTTTTAGTAATTTAACTAAAGAAAAAAAGAAAAATGACTAATTCTGAAACCAAAAAAGAGGAAAAATCCAACGCTAGTTTTATTTTTGGTTTAACTTTAGGAGCAGCCATCGGTGCTCTTACTACTGTTTTGATTAATAAAAATAGCGAAACCGAAGTTGTTCAAAATTTTGAATCAAAAGTTAAAGAATTTTTTCAAGATGTCATTAGTGATGTCAAAATTTCCGCCAAAGGCGGATCCGCCTCTGGCGGAAAAGAAGTTGAAGAGATTATTCCCAAGAAACCAGCTCCCAAGATGTTCGTCAAGCCAAAAAAGTAATTAACCGCATAATTATCCTATAATCTTGACTTTTACCAATTTTTATCTTATAATACGCAACATTATCAATAAATGGCTTTAGCGCCACTTTTATTGGTAAAGTACTTTTAAAATTAGAGAAACAGTTTATGCCGAAAATTGGGTACAACCACTTGCACCCAGCTCTCGGCATAAATTAAAAAAATAAAAAAAATAAAAAGAGGTATTGAAAAATGAACAAGAGGAATTTTGACAAACCAGCTAAAAATAAAAAAACCACTTTTATTATCACAATAATTATTAGTATAGTAATTATTGTTCTCTGGGCTGTCGTGGGACTTTGGTCTTTAAAAACAGGTAATTTTGATTACTCCACATTGGTCGTTCTTTTGATAGCATTAATAGCTTTTTATTTGAAAGGAAGACCGTCAATGGTACTTCAGTTCGTAATAATAATAATCTATTTGGCAAACAAAATAAGCGGGCTACTATTTTGGACCGAAGAATATGTAAATACAATTTTAATTTGCATAATTTTTGTCCAAATAGGTATTAACCTAGGGGTTATTGTTTATGCATATTTCAATATGCCTCAACCTCAAACTCAACCTCAAACTCAACCTCAAACTCAACCTCAGACTCAACCTCAGACTCAAACTCAACCTCAGACTCAGCCATTATTATCTCGTAATTAATTTTTATTTTTCTCTAATTTTACACCGGCAGGTCAATGTATATTTTAAAAAAATATATACACCTGCCGTTTTCACTTCAAAAATCTATCCCAACCAAGAGCTGATATAATCATTTCTATGAATGCAAGAGATTTAAGAAAAAAATATATCGATTTTTTTAAAGCCAAAAACCATGTAGAAGTCCCTTCTGTTCCGCTTGTTCCAGATAATGATCCATCAACTCTTTTTACTTCTGCGGGCATGCAACCTATGATGCCCTATCTATTGGGAGAAAAACATCCACTTGGGACAAGAATCGTCGATTCTCAAAAATGTTTTCGATCTCAAGATATTGAAGAAATAGGCGATAATCGACACACTACTTTTTTTGAGATGTTAGGTAATTGGTCCCTTGGTGATTACTTTAAGGAAGAACAATTAGAATATATTTTTACTTTTTTGACCAATAAAAATGAAGGTATCGGAATTGATCCACATAAAATTTGTGTATCAGTATTTGATGGTGATGAAAATCAAAAGGTGTGGGTCAACGGAAAGCTTCAACCTCTAACCCCAGATGTAGAAACTATAGATATTTGGAAAAGACTTTTTGAAAGAGTTGGTATTAAAGCCGAAATTGGGAAAAATATATTCCCTTATCCAGCCAAAAAAAATTGGTGGTCTCGTTCAGGAACTCCAGATAAAATGCCAGTTGGTGAACCCGGTGGTCCTGATAGTGAAGTTTTTTATGATTTTGGTGCCGACTTAAAATTACACGAAAATTCCAAATGGAAAAATGAGACATGTCATATCAATTGTGATTGCGGTCGTTTTTTAGAAATCGGCAATTCAGTTTTTATGCAATATATTAAACAATCAGATGGTTCTTTAAAAGAACTGCCCAAGAAAAATATTGATTTTGGTGGGGGACTTTCTAGAATGGAAGCTGCTTTGGCAAATGATCCTGACATGTTTAATATTTCTTCCCTGTCTCCATTAATTAAGAAAATTGAAGAAATTTCAACTAAGTCATATTCTAAAAGTGAAAACAAGTCTTCAATGCGTATAATTGCCGACCATTCAACCGCAGCTGCTTTTTTAATTAATGATGGAGTTATTCCAAGTAATAAAGCTCAAGGTTATGTTCTGCGTCGTCTTATTCGACGTGCCGTCCGTCAAGGTAAGTTAATTGGCATTGATAATAATTTTTTAAGCAAAATTGTCGAAATTGTAATAACTAGTGAAATTTACATTGATACTTATCCGGAATTAAACATCAATCACGACAAAATTATTTCCATTTTAAATGATGAGGAAAACAAATTTAGAAAAACTTTAAATAAGGGATTGTTAGAAATTAATAAACTTATTGGGCAGCATCACAGTGTTTCCGGCAAAGAAGCTTTTACTCTTTACGAAAGTTTTGGTTTTCCAATTGAAATGATTCAGGAAGAATTGAAAAAAAATAATTTATCTTTAAACATTGATGAATTTAATCAAGCCAAAGAAGAGCATTCTAAACAGTCTCAGGCTTTGTCTGCTGGCAAATTCAAGTCTGGTCTAGCAGATAATTCTGAAATTATTACCAAATATCACACCACCACTCATTTATTACATGCCAGTTTACGCCAAATTTTAGGTGATCATGTCCAACAATCAGGTTCCAACATTACTGCCGACAGATTACGTTTCGATTTTTCTCATAACGACAAATTAACCGATGACCAAATAAAACAGATCGAGAATTTGATCAACGCCCAAATTAAATTAGATTTGCCAGTTATGGTTGAAACCATGCCTTTTATTGAAGCTCAAAAGCAAAATGCGATTGCTTTTTTTAACGGTAAATACCCTGAAATTGTTACTGTCTATACTGTTGGTTCTAAAGAAAATTATTTTTCTAAAGAAGTCTGTACTGGCCCTCACGTCACTCATCTTTCCGAACTTGGTAATTTTACAATTCAAAAAGAAGAATCCGCTGGCTCTGGCAAGCGCCGTATCTACGCCATTCTAAATTAGACGAAATCATCAAAAATATTGTATCCTTATATATAAATGGGGATAAATAGTTTTTGGTTATTTTATGTTGAAGCCGACAGTGTTATTGTCGCTTTAATTAATTGGGGTAATGGTCGTTTTTATGTTGCCTCAATTGGTTCCCGTGTTTCTTTTGATGTTAACGATCATGATTCAATTATTAAAGCTGCCGACGAATCTCTTTCCAGCGCCGCCATTAGTGCTGAAATTACTCCAGAGCAAGAACCTCTTTTTGCTGGTTTAGTTATTCCTTCTTCTTGGGTTGACCAAGAGGGGAAAATTGCCAAAGAAAAATCAGAATTAATTTTGCCAGTGTTAAAAGAATTAGACTTGAAACCTTCTGGTTTTATGTCCAATGACGAAGCTATCATCGAAGAATCCAGTAAACCAGATGATTTTCCTGCTAGTTTTATTAATATTTATTTAGAGGATAGTTCTTTTGAATTATCTTTGATTTATCTTGGAAAAATAAAAGAAAGGATTCGTAAAAATTTCGATGGCGAATTCAAAGCTCAATTAATTGAAGACGCTTTATTGGAATTTAATTCAGAATCGGCTCTTCCTCCTCAAATTTATATTTATGGTCATGCTGACGAATCGACTGTTGAAGAATTAAAAAATTTTCCTTGGGTCAATAAAAAGAATGTTGAAACTTTTCTTCATTTTCCCAATATTAAACTTTACAACGACAATGATTTAATTAATATTTTTTTTAAAGCCATTACTTCTCAAATGGTTGGTAGCGGCAGTTCTTCTCATCAATCAATTACCTCAATTCCTTCAGAAAAAATAGAAGAGATGGAAGAAGCAGAAATTGTTGAAGAAATTGAAAAAGACGAAGAGAATATTGATGATAACTCTAATCTTCCAGATTCGGAATTAATCGATTCCTTGGAAGAAGTTTCTCCTGATATCTTAGGTTTTACTCAATCGAAAATTATTGATGAAGTTCCGGTTTTAGAATCTAACTTGGAAGAAAAATTAGAAGAAGTTCCAATAATTCAAAAAACTCCGTTTGTTCTTCCAAAAATAAAATTACCCAAATTACCTAAACTGCCTAAATTAAAAATCAGTTTTTTGATTCTCATTTTACCGATTACTCTAATTATTTTTTTGTTTTTTTTCTTTTTTTCTAAATCTCAAATTACCCTCTATTTAACTCCTTACGAGTTTGAAAAAACCGTTAATATTACTCTCGATTCTAAAGCCAACGAAGTTTCTTCGTCGATTATTCCTGTTGAAAAAAAGGAAGTCGCTGTTAGTTCATCAGTTACCATCGAGACTACTGGTCAAAAAACCGTTGGTGAAAAAGCTAATGGTGAAATTACTATTTTTAATAAACTTGAAAAAGTTCAAAACATTCCCAAAGGATCAATATTAACCGATTCTAAGGGTCAAAAATTTGAATTAGTCAGTAGTGTTCAACTTGCCGCTGCTGTTATTGATTACAATACGGGGACTATGAATTTTGGCCAAGTTAAAACTTCTGTATCTGCCGCCGACATTGGATCTGAATATAACATTAGTAAAGATGCCACTTTAACAATGAAAGATTTTTCTGAAAACTCTCTCGTTGTTAAAACTAACACTACTTTTACTGGTGGGACTAAAATTCAAGTTGGTGCTGTTAGTAAAATAGATAAAACTAATGCTGAAAGCCAATTGACTAAAATTTTAGCCGATTCTGCCGATAAAAAAATAAACGAAGAATTTAATAATCTAAGCAATACTTTAAAAGAAACTATTCAGGTTAAAAAGGGTAAATTAGAATTTAATCGTGAAGTCGACGAACAAGCAGATACTTTAACTGTCACTGCCGATTCTGTTGTTAGTGTTTTTAGTATTAGTTCAGAAACTAAAAATAAAATTATCGAACAGTTCTTGTCTAATGAAAATGGTTACTCCGAATCTGAAATTAATTTAGACTCCTTTGTTTTTACCTTTAAAATTGCTAAATTAGACACAAGTAAAGCTACTGGCAGTTTAACTATTAAAGGTTCTTCTCTCCCTAAAATTAATACCATTGCTCTTAAAAATAAAATTGTCGGCAGAACAGTTAAAAACGCCAAAGATATTATTAGAAAAAATATCAATCGGGTTTATGATTTTGATTTTAAAAATAGTTTTAATATGTTCAATATTCTGTCTTTCAATAAAAAGAACATCTTTATTGATGTAAAAAATAAATAAAAAAGTGAGTTATATCTATTTTAAAAAAGCAACCACCATTCCCAAAGACAAAAAAGCTGTCAGAAAAAAAACTGTCGCTATTTTATTTTTATGTTTTGGAATATTTTTATTAGTCTCAGTTATTTTTCCTATTCTCAAATTTCAATTTCAATATGCTTTAAATTTTCGTCAATTGATTAATCCATTATCTCTGCGTTCTTATGGTTCTCAAAACGTTTTAGGTTCTATTACCACTGATTACACTCAAATTTCCAATTGGTTTGTTGCCGATTCTCCTAGTTCAACTACTAACCAAATTTTTTCCAATAACAACAGCTCCACTTATTTACTTTCAATTCCTAAATTAAAAATTAAAGATGCTGTTGTTACTATTGGCAGTATGGATTTAAAAAAGAGTTTAATTCAATATCCTCAAACAGCTCTTCCGGGTCAGCTTGGAAATGCTGTTGTTTTTGGCCACTCAGTTTTACCTCAATTTTTTAATTCGAGCAATTATTTAACTATTTTTTCCACTCTTTATCGTCTCAATCAAGGGGATGAAATTTTAATTGATTATAATAATGTTCAATATAAATATATTATCGACGAGATGTTTGAAGTTAAACCAACTGATCTTTCAGTTTTAGAACAACGTTTCGATCAAAAAAATCTTACCCTCATCACTTGTAGTCCGCCTGGGACCTATCTCCGCCGTCTTGTTATTAAATCTAGTTTAGCCGTCAAGTAGGGTATAATTACCTATGAATTATTTAGCCATTGACTATGGAACTAAAAATATTGGACTAGCCATTTCTGTTCTTGGTGTTATTACGCCTATTTCTGCCATTAAAAATGATGATCAAATTTTTGATAATTTAAAAAAAATTATTAACGACTATAAAATTGATGGTGTTTACATTGGTGTTTCGGAGGGAAAATTTGCTGACATGACTAAAGATTTTGTTAGTAAGCTTCGTGCTATGTTACAATTAGATATTGAGACAGTTGAAGAAGCTGTCAGTACCATCGAAGCCCAAAAAATTTACATTCAAAATAAGAATAAAAAGAAAGACTATAAGAAATTAATTGATTCGGTGGCTGCAGCTGTTATTTTAAGAAGAATTATTGGTTAATAGTTAAATAAAATTATGATCAAAAATCTAATTGCCCCTATTCAAGCCTGGATGTTATCTCAAGGCCGTTGTGTTGGCTGCGGTGCTCAACTTTCTCATGGTGTCGAAAAAGACGTCCGAGGGAAAACTACCGTAACTTGCAAATGCGGTCGTATTTTTATCTACGATAAATCCAAAAAAACTTATCGCCGTGCCTTATTTGATGAAATCTAGATTGTAATGATTAAAAAGATTTTTATTACTTTTATTTCATTAATAATACTTTTTGTTTTGGGTTTTTTTGTTTTTTTATATTTAAATAACAGACCAATTTCCTCAGATAATACTTCAAAAGTTTTCACTATCAAGTCAGGTGAAGGGATTAAACAAATCGCTCAAGATTTAGAAGACAAACATTTAATTAGAAATAAATATGTTTTTTTATTTTATAGTTATCAACTTTCTTTAAACAGAAAAATCCAAGCTGGAAGTTTTAAAGTTTCTGCAAATTTAACTACCAAAGAAATTGTCACCAAACTTTCTAGTGGAGGAATTACTGATTATTGGTTAAAAATTATCGATGGCACTCGGGTTGAAGAATTAACAAACAAATTTCCTGATGGGCTTTCCTTTACTGGCAGCGAATTTGTAAATAAAGCTAAAAATCTTCAAGGTTATCTTTTTCCGGACAGTTATTTAATTCCTGAATATTTTACTATTGACCAGATTATAGACACTATTAAAACTAATTTTGATAAAAAATTTGCCGAAGCTAAAATTAATGCCACTAACCTCAAATTAACTGATCACGAAATTTTAATTTTAGCCTCTTTACTTGAAAGAGAAGGGAGATCTCTTGAATCAAAAAAAATGATTACTGGCATAATTTTAAATCGATTAAGTATTGGAATGCCACTCCAAATTGACGCTACTGTTCTATACGTTCGCGATAGTCAAACAAAAAATATTAATAATTATTGGAAATTGCCAATTACCAGATCTGATATTTCTCTTTCTTCTCCTTACAATACTTACAAAAATGTAAATCTTCCACCAAATCCAATTTGCAATCCTGGTTATAATTCTCTTTATGCCGCTTTTCACCCTATAGAATCGGATTATATTTACTATATTACCGGCAACGACGGTGTCATGTACTACGCCAAAACATTAGACGAACACAACACCAACGTAGAAAAACATCTAAAATAGTTATTTTTTAGAAATTAGAAATTAGAAATTCTTAATTATTAATTAATCTATTAAGTATCTCCCATCGTCTTTTCTTTTCACTTTGGGGGATTTCATCTTTGTAAATTTTAGCTGATAATGTTCCTTTTCTTGGGGAATATTTATTAATGTAGGCAATTTCAAAATCAACTTTTTTACAAAGTTTAACTGTATTTTGGAAAGCTTTTTCATCTTCACCTGGAAAACCAATAATTATATCGGTTGAAAATCTAATATCCGGAATCTTTGATTTAATTTTTTTGACCAATCTTAAATAGTCTCCAGAAGTATAACCACGATTCATTTTTTTTAAAACTTCATCATCACCAGCCTGAAACGGCAAATGAATCAACCGGTCAATATTTGAATGTTTAGCAATTGTTTCAATTAATTCATCTGAAAAATCCCAAGGATTACTGCTCACAAAAGAAACTTTTTCTAAATCTTTTTTTGCCACTTCTTCTAATAAAATATGAAACAAACTCTTAAATCTTTTTTTACCCATATGAACCAACATTTTATTAGAAATTAGAAATTGGTCATTAGAAATTAAATCAGAACCATACGAGTTAACATTTTGTCCAATTAACATCACTTGTTTAAAGCCATCATTAATTGATTTATCAATATCTTTTAAAATATCTTCCATCTTTCTGGAAATTTCCGGTCCTTTGGCAAATGGAACAATGCAATAACTACAAAAATTACTACAGCCAAAACTAATTGGAATTAAAGCCACTCCTGTTTTTCCTCTTAGTGGTTCAGTTTCAAAACTAATTTTTTCAATTGGTAAAAATTCCGAAACTGCTGGAAAATCTCTTTTCAACTGTCTCATTTTTTTACCAGTTTTATCTCTGTAAGCTAACCCAGCCAAACACCCCGTCACAATAATTTCAATTTTTCTTTTTTTGTCATTAGAAATTAGAAATTTGTCATTAAATTTTTTAATCTCATTTATCAATCCATAAACTCTATTTTCGGCCGATTCTCGAATAATACAGGTATTAATAATCACCAAATCAGCTTTTTTCCAAGTATCAACTTCTTCAAAGCCCTTGTTGTAATAGAAAGCCTTAATTTTTTCTGCGTCAGCCGTGTTTTGAATACATCCAAAAACTTTAATAAAAAATTTCATTCCCAATTTTATCAGATTAGTTTTTTAGCTATCAAAAAAAACAATCCACCAGAACTCATTAAAACAATTGTTGGTAAAATTACCCCAACTGTCGGCAAGGTTTGTGCGCTACCACTACCAACCGCATTCCAATCAACATTTTCTGCTCCTAAAGTTAATGTAAAACTAATTGTCGATCCACCACTAGTTAATATAACTGGGTGATCACCGGCCGTTAGCGCACCAGGATTATAAGTCCAAGTCGAATCAGTTACTGTTGCCGCTGCTTCTACTCCATCAATTGAAACCATTACCGTGTTTCCGGCGACCACTTCTCCATTCATCACCGGAGTTAATCCGGCATACCACCAATGCGAAATTTGTTGTCCATCAGTGTTGACTGGTCCAATTGATTTTAAATTAAAACCTCCCGCCAAAGCCGTTTTTGCAAACAACAAAGAAAAAACTAATAAGCAAAATAATTTTTTATACATATATAAAAATAATATACTTTTAATTTTTATATTGCAAGATTTATTGACACTACCACCTAAAAATGGGACAATGTCACATGGATAATCAAATAAACAATCAAGATCCTCTTGATCAAACTCCAATTGTTAATTCTGAACCAGTTGTTAATCCAGAGCCAATTATTCAACCAGAACCAGATGTGGTTGTTACTCCTCAACCACCAGTAGAACCAACTTTATCCGATTTTGGCATTATTCCAAAACCACCACAAAATAATATTTTTAAAATTATATTTATTTTTTCTTTAATAATTTTTATTTTAACCGCTAGTGCTTTTGCATTCGTTTATTACAAAAGTCAAAATAATTCACCTACGACCGATAATTCACCTTCTACTATTTCTCCCACCCCCACTCCATCCGGTACTTGTTTTTTAAACGACAAAACCTATCAAGTAGGGGAATCATTCGCTTCAGCCGATGGTTGTAACACCTGCTCTTGTGAATCTCAAGACATGATTGTTTGTACTGAAAAAGCCTGTTTATTAACCCCCTCCGCCACTTCCTCCAGCACTATAAAAAATTAAAAAAATCAATCTTAAAACCTACCCGTTGACCGCACTTGACAAGGGCGATATAATACCCCTATTCGGTCGAGCCGTTGGAACATAACTCGTCCCTTTTCTTAATAATTAAATTTGTTGATGCCTTCTATTAAAAGAACTCAATGGGGTAAAAAATACCCAAACCTTCCTAAGTTAGATTTAATTAAAATTCAAAAAGAATCATGGCAAGAATTCCTAAAAAAAGAATTGATTGAAATTGTTCAATCAATTTCTCCAATCAGTGATTACACTGGTAATAATTGGGAATTAGAGCTAGACGAATTAACTTATGATCCCATCGTTGTTTCTGTTGACCTCGCCAAAAGAAAAGAATTAAATTACACTGTTCCTGTTCGTATCAAAGCCAAATTAACCAATAAAAGAAGCGGTAGCGTCCGTGAAGAAGACGTTTTCTTTTTGAATCTTCCTACCATGACTGATGAAGGTACTTTCATTATTAATGGTATTGAAAGAGGTGTCATCAATCAATTAGTCCGATCTCCTGGAATTTATTTCACTGGTAAAAGTGATCCAGCCACTGGAAAAAATCTTTACAGTGCTGAAATCAGACCATCTCGTGGTTCTTGGTTAGAATTTTTTGTTGGTAAAAAAGATGTTATTTTTGCTCGAATTGATCGAAAAAAGAAATTTCCAGCTACTGTTTTTTTACGAGCCGCCTGTCAAATGGGTGATAAGCAATTAGTTGCTGAATTTGGTGACTTTATTAATAGTACTATTCAAGCCGATATTTCTAAAAGCCCCGAAGAAGCCATCTTGGAATTTTATCGAAAACTTCGACCAGGTGAACCTGTTGTTCTTGAAAATGCTCAAAAATTTTTCAATGAAAGATTTTTTGATGTTAGAACTTATGAATTAGGTAATGTTGGTCGTTATAAAATAAATAAAAAATTTGGTTTTAAATTTGACGACAATGATAAAGAAAACTGGGTTTTAAGAAAAGAAGATTTAATCGCTACTGTTAGTTATTTAATTAAACTTCAAAAAGGCGAAGCTACTCGACTTGATGATATTGATTCTCTTGCTAATCGACGTCTCCGACGTTGTGGCGAAATCGTTTCTCAAATTGCTATTCGTCCAGCTTTAGCCAGATTTGAAAGAATGGTTAAAGAAAGAATGAGTTTAATTTCTACTAAAGAAAAACCAGCTCCTTCCCAAATAATTAATCCTCAACCATTAATTTCAGCTCTTAATACTTTTTTTAGATCCAATCAACTTTCCGCTATTTTAGATCAAACCAATCCTTTATCAGAACTAGATTTATTACGTCGTGTCACTGTTGTTGGCGTCGGCGGTTTATCCAGAGAACGTGCTGCTTTCTCAATTCGTGATGTCCATAGCTCTCAATATGGTCGTATCTGTGCTGTTCGTTCTCCAGAAGGTCCAAATATCGGTTTAGTTACCTATCTCGCTCTTTATGTTCAAGTGAATAAATATGGCTTTTTAGAAGCTCCTTTCAGAAAACTTGAAAAAGTTAAAGGTGGCTACACGATTTCCAAAGATTTCTCTTATCTCGATGCCGAAGATGAATTTGGTAAGAAAATTACTTACTTGGGTATTAAATTTGATGAAAATTTTGTTACCAAACAAGAGTGGGTTCCAGTTCGATATGAAGGTGAATTTATTGAATGTCCAATTGACCAAGTCGAATACATTGATTTAGTTCCAAATGAAATTGTTGGTGCTTCTGCTGCACTTATTCCTTTTATTGATCATGATGACGCTACTCGTGCTCTTATGGGTTCTCACATGCAGACTCAAGCAGTGCCTTTAGTTGCTCCAGAATCTCCTTATATCGGTACTGGTATGGAATCTGCTGTTGCTAATTCCATGAAAAGAACAGTTTTAGTCAAACATTCTGGTAAAGTTACTTATATTGATGGCAGTAAAATTGTTGTTGCTCTCGATAAAAAAGTCACCGAACCAGGTTGTGAAGCTAGCGAAATTAGTGAAGATGGTAAAACTGAAACTTATAATTTAGTTAAATTCTTAAGAACATCACCATATGGTACTTGTTACAATCAAAAAGTTGCCGTTAATATGGGTGATATTGTTAAAGAAGGTGATTTATTGATTGATGGTCCATCAACTGATGGTGGCGAGCTATCAATTGGTCGTAATCTTTTAGTTGCTTATGCCTCAATTGATGGTCTTTGTTACGAAGATTCTTTCTTAATCTCTGATCGTCTCGTTAAAGATGACGTTTTAACCAATGTTCAAATTTACGAATATCAAGCCCAAGTTATTGAAACCAAATTAGGTTCTGAAGAATTAACTAAAGATATTCCTAATGTTTCCGAAAACGAATTAGCTAAATTAACCGAAGACGGTATCGTTATGATTGGTGCCACTGTTGGTCCAAATGATATCTTAGTTGGTAAAGTTGAACCTCGTGGTGAGAAAGAATTATCAGCTGAAGAAAGACTTTTGCGCGCTATTTTCGGTGAAAAAGCTCGTGAAGTTAAAGATACTTCACTTCGCGTTTCCAATGGAAAGGGTGGTGTCGTTATTAAAGTCGACATTCTTAATAAAGAAAAAGGTGATGAATTAGATCCAGGTGTTAATAAAATCGTCAAAGTTTATGTCGCTCAAATTCGACGTATTCAAGAGGGTGATAAGATTGCCGGACGACATGGAAATAAAGGTTGTATTTGTCGTATTATGCCTCAATATGATATGCCTCGTCTTGCTGACGGTACTCCAGTTGACATGGTTATGTCTCCACTTTCTGTTGTCGCTCGTATGAATTTAGGCCAGATTTTGGAAGTTGCTCTTGGTTATGCTGGTTACAAACTTGGTAAAAAATATGCTGTTCCAGTTTTTGAAAAATATTCAGAAGATGAAATTAGCGAAGAACTTAAAAGAGCTGGTCTTTCAACTACTTTAAAGAGTCAACTTTATGATGGCCGAACCGGTGAAGCTTATGATCAAGAATCAGTTGTTGGTATTGGTTACATCATCAAATTAGTCCATATGGTCGACGACAAAGTCCATGCTCGTTCTACCGGTCCTTATTCTTTAGTTACTCAACAGCCACTTGGAGGTAAAGCCAGAATGGGAGGTCAAAGATTAGGAGAAATGGAAGTTTGGGCTCTTGAAGCTCATCGTGCTGCTCATGTTCTCCAAGAAATGTTAACCATTAAATCTGATGATATTGAAGGTCGTACTCACGCCTTCCAAGCCATCATTAAAGGTCAACCAATTCCAGAACCAGCCATTCCAGAATCTTTCAAAGTCTTAACTAAAGAATTAGCCGGTTTAGCTCTTGATATTTCTCCGGTTGGGGTAAAAGAAATCGAAATTCCGGTTGAAGTTGCACCAATAGAAATCAAACCAGAAGATATCGCACCAGAAATCCCTGTTGAAGAAGGTGCTGAAATAGAAGGCTTAACAGTTATAAAGGAGGAACAATAATGTTTAATTTTAAAAGTATAATCAATTTTTCCGGACTTCAAATTAAATTGGCTTCTCCAGAAGACATTTTATCTTGGTCCACCGGTGAAGTTATCAAACCAGAAACTATTAATTATCGAAGTTGGCGTCCAGAAAAAGACGGTCTCTTTTGTGAGAAAATTTTTGGACCATCAAGAGATTATGAATGTTACTGTGGGAAATACAAAAAAATCCGATTTAAGGGCGTAATTTGTGATCGTTGTGGTGTTGAAGTTACTACTTCCAAAGTCCGACGTGAAAAAATGGGACATATTACTTTGGCCGCTCCTGTCACTCATCTTTGGTATCTTCGAAATACTCCATCACCAATTGGTGTTATTCTTGATGTCCCTCAAAAAGATCTTGAATCAGTTGTTTATTTTACTAAATATTTAATCACTTCTGTTGACGATTCGAAAAGAAAGGAAGCTTTAGAAAATTTAGCTAGCTATTCTAAAAAGAGAATAGATCAAATTGATGTTGATACTAAAAAAGCTATCGAAATAAAAACTGATGAAACTGAAAAAGAGAAAAAAGATTTTGGATCTAAAATTAAAAATAAAGACCAACTTTTCATTGCTCAAGAAGAACGCGACATCAGATTAAAGCAGGATGTTCAAAAACTTGAAAATAAAGCTTTAACTGAAAAAAATAGAATCGAAGGCTTAATGAAGTATTTGGAAGAAAAAATTCAAAATATTCAAGTTTTAACTACTCTTTCCGATGAAGAAAGCTTTTATTTATCCCAATTTAAGGCAGATATTTTCTTTACTGCCAAAATGGGTGCTGAGGCTGTCTATCAAGTTTTAAAACAGATTGACATGGTCGAAACTGTCAAAAATCTTAAAAAAGAATTAACTAACACTGGTTCTAAATTAAAGAAAAAGAAAATCATGTATAAAATCCGTATTTTTAACGGCATGATTGAAAACGGCATTAAAGCCGAATGGATGGTTCTTACTCAAGTTCCAGTTGTCCCACCAGATTTGCGTCCTATGGTTCAATTAACCGGTGGTCGTTTTGCTACTTCCGATTTAAACGATTTATATCGTCGTTTAATTAATCGAAATAATCGTCTTAAAAAATTACTAAAAATTGGTGCTCCAGAAATCATTTTACGAAATGAAAAAAGAATGCTTCAAGAATCAGTTGATCTTTTAATTGATGCTCAAAAAGCTTCCAAAAATAAAAGAAAGAATGCTAAACGTGTTCCACGTTCATTATCTGATCTTTTACGCGGCAAGAAAGGTCGTTTCCGACGTAACTTACTTGGTAAGCGTGTCGATTATTCTGGTCGTTCAGTTGTTGTTGTTGGTCCAGAATTAAGACTAAATCAAGTCGGTCTTCCAAAAGAAATCGCTCTTGAAATGTACCGACCATTTGTTCTTCGTGAACTTATGGCTAATGGAATTGCTCCAAACATTAAAAGTGCTAAAAATTTAATTGATCATCGCATTACTGAGGTTTATGATATTTTAGAAAAAGTAACCAAAGACAGCTACGTTCTCTTGAATCGTGCTCCAACTTTACACAAACTTTCTATCCAAGCTTTCAAACCAATTTTGGTCGATGGTTTAGCTATTCGTATTCACCCTTGTGTTTGTAAAGCTTTTAATGCTGACTTTGATGGAGATCAAATGGGTGTCTATTTACCTTTATCTATTGCCTCTCAAAGAGAAGCCAAGAAATTAATGTTGCCATCTCGCAATTTATTGAAACCAGCTGATGGTAATCCAGTTTCTGTTCCAACTCAGGAAATGGCTGTTGGTTGTTATTACATCACTTCAGTTCGATCTGAAGACTTAGAAAAAGAAAAAACCGAAAGTTTCGAAGGTTTATCAATTTTTGGCGATGAAGCCGAAGTTGAATTAGCCTATGAATCCAAAAAATTAGGCTTAAGAGAACTAATGGTTGTTAAATTAAATGGTAACTTAACCAAAACCACTTACGGTCGTATTTGGTTTAATCAAATTATTCCTAAAGAATTTCCATTCTTAAATGAAGCTATGACTGGTTCTAAATCAGTTAACGATTTAGTTGTTAAATCACTTGAAATTGCCGGTCGTTTAAAAACTGTTAAATTAATTGATTCTCTTAAAGACATCGGTTTTAAAGGATTCACCCTTTCTGGTATTTCTTTATCCATGTCTGACTGTGGTTATCTTCCTGAAAAAGAATCTATTATTCACGAAGCTAATAAACAAGTTGCTGCAATTGAAGAAAATTATAAAAACGGTTTAATTAGTAATGGCGAAAAACAACGTCTTTCTCAAACAATTTGGATGGAAAAGACCCAAGAAATCGCTGAAAAGACCTGGGATACTCTCGACATTGATTCTCCAATCAGAATCATTTCCGCCGCAGGTATTAAACGTGCTTCTAAAGATCAAATTAAACAGCTTTCTGGTATGAGAGGTTTAATGGTTGATCCAACTGGAAAAATCATTCAACTTCCAACTAAATCCAATTTCCGAGAAGGTCTCTCAGTTTTTGAATATGTAACTGGTGCTAGAGGTACTCGCAAAGGTTTAGCTGATACTGCTTTGAAAACTGCCGATGCTGGTTATTTAACTCGTCGTTTAGTTGACGCTGCTCATATCGCTATCATCAAAGAAGAAGATTGCGGTACTGACAAATTTGTCACTGTTGATGTCAACGAAAAAGGTCGAGAAAAATATTTCTCTCGTCGAATTTTAGGCCGAGTTTTAGCTACTGACGTTGTTGACCCAAAAACCAAAAAAGTTTTAATCGAAAAAGGGACTTTACTAAATAATGAAGAAGTCGAACTAATTGAGAAAAACGAAATTACCACTGTTGGTATTCGTTCTCCATTAACTTGTAATGCTGAAACTGGTTTATGTCGAAAATGTTACGGTTGGGATCTTTCCACTCGTAAAATGGTTCAGCTTGGTGTTCCGGTCGGTGTCGTCGCCGCTCAATCTATTGGTGAACCAGGAACTCAATTAACTCTTCGAACTAAGCATACTGGAGGTGTCGTCGGTAACGATGTGACTCAAGGTTTGCCCCGTGTTCAGGAATTATTTGAAATCAGAATGCCAAAAATTCCTTCACCTTTAGCCGAAATTAGTGGAAAAGTTAAAGTCAAAGAGAATGTTGATGGCTATGAAGTCAAACTTACTGGTAAAGATGACGATAAGAATACTAAAACCATCACTTATATTTTGCCTTTAAATGCCACTATTCTTGTTGCTAATGGTGACTTGGTTGGCCAAGGAACTCAACTTTGTTCCGGTTCTGTCGATGTTCGTGAAATCATGGATGTCAAAGGAATTGAAGCTGCTCAAATATATTTAATCAACAGTATCCAAGGTGTTTATGAGTCTCAAGGAATTGGTATTCATGATAAACATTTGGAAGTTATGGTTAAAGAAATGAGTGACAAAATTAAAATCGAAGATCCTTGTGGTACCACTTTCTTATACGGTCAAACCACCACCACTGCTGTTTTCCATGCTGCTAATGATAAAGCAAAAGCTAAAGGGGAAAAACCAGCTATTGGTAAAAAGGTATTACTTGGATTAATCAATTCCGCCCTAACTACTGGTTCTTGGTTATCTGCTGCATCCTTCCAACAAACCACCAGTGTTTTGACCGAAGCTTCCTTGCTTGCTGAAGTCGACGGCTTGATTGGTCTCAAAGAAAATGTTATTATCGGACGATTGATACCCGTCAGTAAAAATCAAAGTAAATAAAAATATATGCCAACATTTAATCAATTAATCAAATCTGGCCGAAAAAAAAGAATCGGTAAATTAAAAACCGTCGCTCTTCGTAATGGCTTCAATACCATTACTAATCGTCCAACTTTAAGCATAAATCCTATTAAAAAGGGTGTGGTTACCGTGGTCAAAACTATGACTCCTAAAAAACCACATTCAGCTTTACGAAAAATTGCTAAAATCAAACTTAGTAATTATTCTTCTGTCACCGCTTATATTCCAGGTATTGGACATAATTTAGCTGAACACAGTATCGTTAGTATTCGTGGAGGCAGAGTTAGAGATTTACCAGGTGTCCGTTATCACGTTATTCGTGGTAAATACGATTCTGGCGCTGTTGTTGGCCGTATGCAATCCCGTAGTAAATACGGTGCCAAAAAAGCTACCGCCCAAAAAGCCTAATTAGAAATTAGAAATTAGAAATTAAATAAAATAATATATGTCCAGAAAAGGAATTAATAAAATCAGAGAAGTACTTCCAGATACTATCTACAGCAACATTACTGTCAGTAAAATAATTAATGCTTGCATGAAAGACGGCAAAAGAATCGCTGCTGAAAAGCAAGTTTATGAAGCTCTCGAATTGTTAAAAAAACAATTTCCAAACGAAGAAGTTCTCGACGTTCTTGATCGAGCTTTAGAAAACATTCGACCTAAAATTGAAGTTAAACCTCGCCGAATTGGTGGAGCTGTTTATCAAGTTCCAACTCCGGTTCGTGGTTCTCGTCAAAATTCATTAGCTCTTCGTTGGTTCATCACTGCTGCCAGGGCTAAAGCCAATAAACAATATCATTCTTTTGCTGAAAAATTAGTTGCTGAATTAACCGCTGCTCTCAATAATGAAGGCACTGCTGTTAATAAAAGAATTGAAGTCGAAAGAATGGCTGATGCCAACAAGGCATTCGCACATTTGAGATGGTAAAGACAATTTTGCCGTAGTCCCGCCACTGCGGGACAAGGCTTTCGCCCATCTCCGCTGGTAACTTGATAAACTTGACGAACTTGGTAAACTAAAGTAATGTCATTATTCTCCAAACCAAAACTTGTTCTTTGGCCTAAATCCAAAGGTGTTGATCTTTATATCGATCGCAAAGAAAACAACACTATTAGTTTTGATTTAGATCTTTGGCAAAAATGTGATGAAAAAGATCTTGAATCTTTAAAATTATATTTTCAACAAAATAAATTTGGTTCAATTTCGGTTCTTATTCCCGATGATGTTGTTTTTACTAAATCGTTTACTTACGATTCTAAAATCGACAGTATCGATAAAAAAGAAGTCATCGGTTTAGCCACTGCTTTGGTTAATTTTCCCATTGATCCCGATTCTATTGATTATAAATTAGTTCAAGCTGCCGATAAAACCATAATTTTAGCCAACATTTACGACAAACCAAAACTAGATCAATTAAAATCAAACTTAGCCACAATTGGTGTCAATGTTAATAAATTTTCCTCAGTTTCTGCGGCTATTTCCAACACTATTTCCTCCATCTACAAACAAGAATTTTTCTTTATTTATCCTTTAAACGATCAAGAATATACTCTTCTACTTTCTAAGGATAATTCAGTTTATTTAACTGCCAATTTAAAAGGATCAAATCTTGATATTCAAAAGATTATCAATTATTCAACTTTTTATTTTTCCAACGTCACTCAAAAAATCTATGTTCCAGAAGGTCGTGACTTAGATATCACCACCACCACTAAAATGGACAAAACTCTCTATGACGAGGCTCAAATTGCCCAAAGTCTTTCTAAGGCTTCAAACCTACCTTTACCTGTCTTAGGAGAAATGACTACCTCAGTTTCAGCTAATGCTGATATAATAAGCACATCAACCAATATTAATTCAACTTCAAAAAATATGGAAAACAAAAAAAAGAACTTTCTTCCAATCATCGCAGTTTTTATTTTTACTGCTGCTTTAGTCTCAATTATTGTCGGAGTTGTTTTAAATAGAAACAGCAGCGAAATCACTAGCCCTACCGACAATAATGAAATAATTGAAACCAATATTACTCCAACCGAGGTTCCGTCCCCATCTCCAACTATTGCTGAAATTAGCAAAACCATGAAAATCCAAGTCTTAAATGCTACCGATATTAATGGTCAAGCTGCTACCCTCAAGGCTATGTTGGCCAAACTAGGTTTTGAAAATGTCTCTGTTGGTAATGCTAAAACCACTGCCACTGTCAACTCAGTTCAAGTTAAATCTGCCACTACTTCGGCTTATTTTGGCTCAAAATTGAAAACCGATTTCCCAGCCACCTACACTGAAGATTTAGCTAAAACTGCTGCTTACGATGCTGTCTTCACCATCGGAACCGATCTAAGTTCAACCAAATCAGCTACTCCAACCGAAGCTGAAGAATAATTTTAACCAAAAAATAACCCTCCGTGATAAAAAAATTTGTTTAAAACAAATTTCCTTACCAGGAGGGTTTTTCTATCTATATTTAATAAATCTTATTTTTTTTAATCGCTTTTTTTTGATTAAATCAATAAGATTTATGACATCCATTCATAAATTTTTAGTATTCCTTCTATCCCTAAATCTCCGTTTATTATTAAATAGACAACAAAAGTTGCTAAAATAATAATCAAGACTTTCGAAATAGACCAGCAGTTGTCCTGTAAATGTAATTTTCTCCCTGACAATTTTTCTAAATTGCTTTGTCCGGGATAATCATACCTACTCTTCCAACCTGCCATAGTAATACCTACTTTCTATAAATTAGATTTAAAAAGGGCTAATTCATTAATTAATGAATATAACCTATTATACCATATATTCTAATTTTTTTATTACCGGCCGTAGTTTTGACGTAGGCTGGCCAAATAAAAACCCCGGAGAAAACAAATAATGCTTTCGCATTAAGTATTCTTCGGGGTTTTCAGATTTTGTTGAATTTTCATCCATAAATTTTTTGAATTTCTTCTTCTATTATTTTTTCCCATACCTCCCTTAATTTTTTTATTTCTAACATTATATCTTTTTTAATTTCTTGCCGGATTTTTTCAGTATTTTCTTGTCTTCTTTCAGCAGTTATTGTGTTAATAACAGCATCTGTTAGATTGTCAATATTTCGAGTTGTTTCAAGATTATAAACTGTTTCAAGCGATTTAGTCCGATATTTAATAAATTCTTCCTTGGAATAATAACGCTTAGTAATTTTGTAATAGCCATAGTCTGACATAATAAAATTCCCTACAGGCATTTCGTTTTCTTTAGCCAATTCAACCGCCAGATCGATCCATTTCCAATAATCATCATATTTATCTTGAACCAGCGTTATAATTAAGTCCTTTAATTTGATAAATTTATCAAACATGGATTTTTTACTTTTTTCATATTCAGGAGATTTTTTAAACCTATTAAATATTTCTTCAGAAAAACAGTTTTTACCGATTTTTAAATAAAGATCATCAAAATCTTTTTCAGTAGACAATAAATCATCATTTTGATCAATTAATCTTCTAGCTAGGAATTCGCTATGTATCTCCGTTCCTTCTGTTTTTATTGTAGCATCTTGCTTTTCTTCAAAGACATCTAACCCGGTTTCCGCAAGGATCTTTAATCGATATTGTTCCAGTCTGTAATCCTCAGATTTTTTCTTTGCAATTAATATTCCTTTCAGGTCACCTACACTTATTCCATCTCTTGGCATAATAAAGCCTCTTTTCTCCTCATTTCATCTTTGATGAACGGGAACCTAATCCTCAAATAGGGGATCAAATTTCCGCTCATCAAAATTTATTCAACAAATCTGATTATAAAAATACTTATTTAGTATTTTCAAGCCAGCTTTTAGCTCTTAAAACTAAATAATTGTTCACAATTATATCCTATAACACATATAAAATCAATATATAAGTCTATTTTTAAACTTAAACTTGCATTAGATGCCCCTTTTAGACTAAAATGACATTATTATGAAATTACTAATTACAGGCGGTCTAGGCTTTATTGGTTCGAATTTTATTAAATACTGGTTCAAAAATCATCCCCAAGATTCCATTGTCAACCTCGACAAGATGACTTATGCTGCCAATCCTCGCAATTTAACCGAATTTGCCGATAATCCCAATTATAAATTTATCCAAGGTGACATTCTAGATGAAAAATTAGTCGATGAATTAGTTTCTCAAATTGATACTATTGTCCATTTTGCCGCCGAAACTCATGTTGATCGATCAATCGATGATCCCTCTCTTTTTGTTAAAACCAATGTTTTGGGTACCTACAATCTTTTAAACGCTGCTAAAAAAAACAACACTCGTTTTCATCACATTTCCACTGACGAAGTTTTTGGTTCAATTGCCTTAGATTCAACTGATCAATTCAACGAAGCCACCCCTTACGATCCTTCCAGCCCATATTCAGCCTCCAAAGCTTCTTCTGACCACTTAGTTCGATCATTTTATAAAACTTTTGGCCTTCCTATCACCATCAGTAATTGTTCCAACAATTACGGTCCGTATCAACACCCTGAAAAAATGATTCCTCGTTCCATCACCAGTCTTTTAAGTGGCGGCAAAATTAAAGTTTATGGTCAAGGTTTAAATTTCCGAGACTGGCTTCACGTTGAAGATCATTGTCGAGCCATCGAGGTTATTTTATTAAACGGTAAAATCGGTGAAACTTATTGTATCGGCGGTGCCAAAAAGGGGACTTCCAATATGGAACTAGTTCACTTGATTTTAAATTTAATGAATAAAGGCGAAGATTCACTCGAACATGTCGCCGATCGTCCCGCCCATGATAATTATGCCGTTAATTGGGGTAAAATTAATAATGAATTAGGTTGGGAACCAAAATACGATCTTGAATCTGGCATCAAACAAACCATCGATTGGTACACTCAAAACCAAACTTGGTGGAAAGAAACCAAAGCCGAAGCTGAAGAGTTTTATTCCAAGATTTCCAAAATAAATAATCAACAAAGCGGAACAAAAAACCATGGCCCTTAGGCCGTGTGTTTTTTATATTAAATTAAATAATTTAAAAAAATAATGCCAACATTCACCAAATGCAAAATTGATGGTCTAGTTATAATTGAGCCTTCCGTTTTTGGAGATGATCGTGGTTTCTTTATGGAAACCTATTCCAAAAAAGTTTTTACCGAAAATGGTATTAGCGTGGAGTTTGTTCAAGATAATCATTCTCGATCTACCAAAGGCGTTCTTCGTGGTCTTCATTTTCAAAAACCGCCTTTTGCTCAAGATAAATTAGTTCGTTGTACTCGTGGCGAAGTTTTAGATGTCGCCGTTGACATAAGGAGGGATTCTCCCACTTTTGGCCAATACGAAGCCGTTCTTTTAACTGAAGAAAATAAAAAAATGTTTTTTATTCCACAAGGTTTTGCTCATGCTTTCTTGGTTTTAAGTGATATTGCTGATTTTCAATATAAATGTAGTAATTTTTATAATAAAGAATCAGAAGGCGGACTTTTATATAACGATCCCGCCATCGCCATCAATTGGCCCAAGTTAGATATTGAATTAATTTTATCCGACAAAGATAAACTCTGGCCAAGTCTAGCAGAAACCAAAAATAATCCAGTTTTTTAAATTAATAATTAAATATTTCTCCCTTTGTTAAGGGGAGATGTCCCGCAGTGGCGGGACAGAGAGGATTTAAACATGAATAAAATAATTGGCACCGGCCTTTCCGGATTGGTTGGTAGTCGTATAGTTGAATTATTAAAAGACAAATTTGAATTTGTCGATTTTTCTCTCGACACTGGTGTTAATATTTTAGATAAAGAAAATCTAGCCACAGCTTTTGAATTAAATAAAGATGCCGTTGCTGTTTTACATATGGCTGCCTTTACTGATACCAATGCCGCTTGGGAGCAAAAAGGGGACAAAACCGGTCTTTGTTATCAGCTCAACGTTGAAGGTACTCAAAATATTTTGGACTTAGCTAAAAAATATAATCAATATCTAGTCTATATTTCCACTGATTTCGTCTTTGACGGCAACAAATCTACTCCTTATTTAGAAACCGACACTCCCAGTCCAATCGAATGGTATGGTGAAACAAAATATCTTGGCGAAAAACTTATTTTAGATTCAGGTTACGCCAATTTTAATATTTCTCGTATCACTTATCCTTACTGTGCTGAATTTGAGAAAAAAATCGATATTATCCGAAAAGTTTTAACCAAACTCAAAAATAAAGAGCCAGTCAAAATGTTTTCCGATCAAATTTGTACCTACACTTTTATTGATGATATTGCCAATGCATTGGGATATTTTTTTGAAAATAAAACAACAGGAATTTACCATTTAGTTGGTTCTTCTTCTCATTCTCCCTATGAAATGTCCAAATTAGTTGCCAAAACTTTTGGATTTGATGAAAATTCAGTCCAAGCTTCTAGTTTAGAAGAATATATTAAATCTCAGCCAGAAGGGAGTCGTCCATGGCAAAAAACTTTAATTACTTCTAGCCAAAAAGTCACTAATCTTGGTCTAAAATTCAAAACCCTTTCAGAAGGACTAGAGGAAATCAAAAAACAATTATCTCTTTATTAAAATCGTTTTTATTCCCAATTCTTCTGCTGTTTTTAAATCAGTCTCGTAAGAATCACCCACAGATAGGGTTTTTTCAATATTTATTTCTTTAAAAAGTTTCTGCCAAATTAACGGTTTATCAATTGGATCTCCAATTACCAATTTTCCCGGATACTTTTTTAATAATTTTTTTAATCTTTTTGCCTTTTCTTTCCATGAATATTCTGGATCATAATTTAATTCAATTTTCCCCAGACTCGTTTTTATTTTTAAAATTGAATCACTTCCTGTCACCCAAACTATTTCTATTTTTTCTTTTTTAATTTTGTCTAAAAAAGGAATTGCGTCATCATAGATATTCCAAGCATCAGACATTGCTTTCCAATAAATTTTTCGTAATTTTAATATCTCATCTGCTTTTAAGTTTAAATCAAGCTTTTTCGCCGCTACCATTATCATGGTTTCTCTTGACCAGTATTTATGACCATATATCGGAACTATTTTAATTTGATTTTTGTCAACTTCTTCAATAATTTTTTTATATTCAACCTGTTCATTTTCAGATAAATTAATCAAACCTCTTTTGGCTCTCAAAATTAAATCAAAAATTCTACCTACTTCGTCTCCTAATTTTTGGTAACAATCGTTCAATTTTGCGTTGCCCTTTTTATTACCTATATCAAAGTTAAACACAGTGTAATCAATGTCTGAAAAAACTTTATCAATTTTATTTTTATCAATTAATTCCAAAATCTCTTTATTGTCTAATCTATTGGTTATCATCTTCAATCATTTTAACTAATTTCCTTGCTTCTTTCACTGCAAAGTTAATCCCCCTGTCTTCAGGGTAAATTTGAGCAAAATTTAGTCGATATGTTTTTTCTCCAACTTTATAATTTAGAACTTTATAACTTTTAACTACGATGTGTTGAGCATTTTTAAATCTAAAAATATTTTTTTCTAAAACTTTTTTTTCATCAAATTCTGGTTTAATTTTTTTTAAATAATCAAAAAATTCCTTTTTAATTTCTTCATCAGAGCATTTAAAATATCTATGATCTTGTGGAACATAAGTTCCTAAATAATAAATATGTCTATTATTATATTGATTTTTTTCGACCAAATTTGTATGTTGAATAAAAACCAAGAAAGGGGACTTTGTATCATTAATATTATGCCAATAGTATTCGCTCAAATTTTGACTTGAGCTAAAAACCACATCCACCGCTCCAATGTAATCAACATTCTCAATCGGCCTAGTATCAATCACAACATCAAAATCTTTTTCCAATTCTTTAATATCAATAATTTCTTTATTAATTATTTTTATATTTTCTTTTAACTTATTATTAATTTGCTCAAACCCTCCATCTAAATAACCCAAAACTTCTTTGCCTGCCATAGCCTTGGCGTCGGCGGGTCCACCTTTCGATCCGCCTCTCGTATGAATTCTGGCCCACAACCAAGCCATCGCCACATCTTTATAATATTCATGAAATTTTCCCTTCAAAAGTGGCTTCCATATTACTTCATAAGCTCTTTTTCCTGCCCATTTTTCCATCCAATCCGTTGCTGTTATCTTTTCATATTTTGAAAAATTTTTATCAAATTTTAGCCATAAATAAACCATTCCTAATCTAAATTTATCAATTAAGCCTAATTCTTCAAACTTTAATAAATCAATTGCCCCATTAAATGGGTGAAATTTATTATTATAATAAAGTCCAGTCGAGCTTTTGTACCATTTTAGTTTTTCTTCCAAACCCAATTCTTCGATTAAATCAATTATTTCTTTATCGGTTTTAAAAATGTGATGATATGTTTTTTCTAAATTTTGTCCAGCAATTTTAAAATCCGATAATAATCCTCCAATTTCTTTTTCTTTTTCAAAAACTGTCACTTGGTATCCTTTTTTTGATAATTCATATCCTACGGCTAATCCACCAATTCCTGCGCCAATAATCGCTACTGTTTTATTATTTTTCATCTTCGTCAAACATTTTTACAAATTCTACAACACTCGGGAATAAATTTTCCTTTAAAACTTCTTCTTTGTTAAAAAATCTAACTTCCACACATTCGTCTGAAGGTGTGATTTTTAAATTTTTTAATTTTACTTCAAAAAGTATATTAGTTGTCCAATTATTTTTAATATTTTTAAAAACCAAAAAATATTTTGGTCTTTTACCTATTTCAGTAATCGCCAATCCAGTTTCTTCAAATATTTCTCTTCTTAGTGTTTCTTCGTATTTTTCCCCAAAATGCATTCCTCCACCGGGCAGATTCCAATAACCATTTTCTTCTTTACATAGCAAAAACCTTTTTTTATCATCCAAAACTAAAGCTTTTATAGACGTTCTGTAAAAATTATTTGGTATTTCCATTTCCCTATATTATAACCAATGAAATTTAATTAATGTCATGGTATTATAATCCATTCACTGTTGCGTAAAAAGCAACGGTTTTTATTATTATTTATATAATTAATTACAAATAAATCTAATTTTTAGAAATTAGAAATTTGGATTTAGAAATTTTAGAATATGGCCGAACAAATTAAACTTACCAAAAATCGTGATGTACCTATGGAAAAAGTCAGAAACATCGGTATTATCGCCCATATCGATGGTGGAAAAACTACCACTACTGAACGTCTTCTTTTCTATACTGGAAACATTCACAAAATCGGATCTGTCGATACTGGAACCACTACTACTGATTCCATGGTCCAAGAAAGAGAAAGAGGTATTACTATTCAATCTGCCTGTGTTACCACTTTTTGGAAAGATTATCGTCTTAATATTATTGATACTCCTGGACATGTCGATTTTACCGCTGAAGTAGAAAGATCTCTTCGTGTTCTTGATGGTGCCATTATGATTTTTGACGGTAATGCTGGAGTCCAAGCTCAATCCGAAACCGTTTGGCGACAAGCTGATAAATACGGCGTCCCTCGCATTGCTTTTGTTAACAAAATGGATAAAATTGGTGCTTCTTTTCAAGGTACTCTCGATAGTATTGCTGAAAAATTAAAAGCTCCTGTTGTTCCTGTTGTTATTCCCGTTGGTGAAGAACACGATTTTATGGGTGTTATTGATTTGATGAACATGGAAATGATCGTTTACGATAAGGATGAAGAAGGTATGGACTTTACCAGAAAACCAGTCACTGGTGAATATGAAAAGGCCGCAGCTGCAGCCCGTGCCAAAATGGTTGAAATGATTGCTGGTGAAGATGAAGTCTTAATGGAAAAATTTTTAAGTGATCAAGAAATTTCCATTCCAGAACTAAAAGCCACTTTAAGAAAAGCTACTATTGATCGAAAACTTTTCCCTATTTATTGCGGTGCTGCCTGGAGAAACAAAGGTATCCATCCAATTCTTGACGCTATCATTGATTATCTTCCGTCTCCTTTAGATCTTCCTCCTATTGAAGGTTTTGATCCAGACACTAATGAAGTTATCACTCGAAAACCTTTAAGAAATGAATCATTATCAGCTCTTCTTTTTAAAGTTCAATCTGATCCTCATGTTGGAACTTTATCCTATGTTAGGGTATATTCTGGAACATTAAAAGCTGGTTCTGAGGTTTATAACACTACCAAGAAAAAGAGTGAACGCATTGGTCGTTTGCTTTTGATGCATGCTGATAAAAGAGAAGGTCTTGAAGAAGGTTTTGCTGGAGAAATCGTAGCTTGTATTGGTTTAAAAGAATCCACCACTGGCGACACTCTTTGTGATCAAAACAATATTATTTCTTTATCTCCAATTCAATTTTCTGAACCAGTCATTTCTCTTTCGATTGAACCAGCTACCTCTGATGATCAAGAAAAAATGGGTGCTGCTTTAAATCGTTTAGCTATCGAAGATCCTACTTTTAAAGTTAGCTATAACCAAGAAACTGGCCAAACCATTATCGCTGGTATGGGTGAACTTTATCTAGAAATTATCGTTGATCGTTTAAAAAGAGAATTTGGAGTTAACGTCAAAACCGGTTCTCCTCAGGTTGCTTATCGAGAAACTATTTCTGCCAATGCCGATGGTGAAGGTAAATATATTCATCAATCAGGCGGTCATGGTCAATATGGTCACTGTAAAATTAAAGTTGAGCCAAAAGTAAGAGGCGAAGGTTACGAATTCGTCAATGCTGTTAAAGGCGGTGCTATTCCATCTAATTTTATTCCAGCCATTGAAAAAGGTGTCAAAGAAACTCTCCAAAAAGGTATCATTGCTGGTTTTCCAGCCACCGATATTAGGGTCACTGTTTATGATGGAACTTACCATGAGGTTGATTCATCTGAAATGGCTTTCAAATTAGCCGGTGCTTACGCTATTAAAGACGCTTTTGCCGCTGCTAAACCTTTGGTTATTGAGCCAATCATGAAATTTGAAGTTGCTACTCCATCTGAATTTTTAGGAACTATCATAGGAGATCTTTCATCTCGTCGTGGTCAAATTAATGGTACTGAAGACAGTCATGGTTTTACTACCATTCATGCCTTCATTCCCCTCGAAGCTGTTGGTGGATACGCCACTGTTATTCGAAGTTTGACTCAAGGCCGTGGTTCATTTTACATGGAACCATGTCGTTATGATCCAGTCCCTCGCGATATCCAAGAAAAATTAACTACCAAAACCAACGGTTAATTTGTTAAATAAACAATTTAAATACCCCTGCTTTGCGGGGGTATTTCTTTGCCAAAAAATCTTGACTTTTCCACAATTTTATCCTATAATAGCTAATATTTATACAGTTTCCAAAGCGGAAACAAATATAAATCGCACTTTTAAAGCTAGGTTGTAATATTGATGAGCGGAAACATGGTTCTGATTTTTCAGTGCCATATTTCCGTTCATTAATAATGAATGAGATTTTTTAAAGAAGGTGATATTGATGGAAGAATATCTTGGTTTTTTCTGGATTG
>CAZOQV010000002.1:0-25414 GCA_964582365.1 uncultured Gammaproteobacteria bacterium
AGCCAAAGTCTGATGAGCCTCTGGCTCAAAAAACCCCTCCATTACAGAGGGGTTTAAATTTATTCTTAATTTCTTATTAAGGAACACATTTAAAGATAGCTATGTTTCCAGCTGTGATAGCAGCATCAGGAAGCCCCCAAGCAGCATCACCTGTAGTTGTTGGTGCTACACAATTAACTCCGTCTTGTTCTATTCTAGTTGGAGTATCAGTTAAGCAAAATAAACTATTAGTGGCAACATCTCTATTAGATTTAGCCTTAGGAATATAACAAACATAGATTGAACCACCTGATCCTGCATCTTTATATAACCAAAGAGCATTTTCTGGATGAGTACCATCACGTACCTGTTCAAATGAATCTTTTCCGACAAAAGCAGTTTTCAATTCATCTTTTGAAATCAATAATCCAGGAGTCGCAGCAGTAGTAGAACACTCAGCAACTGTAGCAGTAGGTTCTGTTCCCAAATCAACAGGAGCCGTACAAATGCCAAATCCATAATTATCTGATCTAAGCAAAATAGAATCTTCAACTGTTGGTTTCACAGCTCCATATACCATCCAAGGGTAAGATTGACTATTTGCATAGAACCTCTCATAAGCATTCATAATTTCAGCCGCATCATTCTGTTTTGTTGAATCTTTTGCTTTGTTTGATTGTTCAATTGGATTGATGGTTGCCAACACTGCCACTGACAAAATTGAGATTAAGGCGATAACGATTAAGAGTTCCACAAGGGTAAAACCCTTCATTTTGTTTATCTTATTTTTCATTTATTTAATAAATATTTAATTCTATTTAATTCATTATTCACTACTAAAATTACGATGTCAAGTTGTTGGTTTTAAAAACTACATACTCGACGTCAAATTATAAATTGGCATCAACACTGCTACCACCAAAAATCCCACTCCTAAACCTAACACAATCATGATTAATGGTTCAATTGCCGCCGTTAATGATTTAACCGACTGTTGTGCTTCAGTTGAAAAATAATCCGACACTTTTAGAAGGACACTATCTAATTTTCCGGTTGCTTCTCCAGTTGCCACCATTTGATTTACAATAATTGGAAAAACTTCTGTTTCTTCAAAAGAACTGGCAATTGAAAAACCCTTTTGAACTCTTTCTGAAATTTTTAAGTATGCTCCTCTAAAAAGTTCATTTGCCGACACACTTGAAACAATTCTCAAAGAATCAACTAAAGAAATTCCTGCCGACAATAACATCGATAAAGTTCTGATAGTATCCGTTAAAATAATCTTTTGAGACATTGGCCCCATTACTGGAATTTTCAGCTTTAAAACATCTCTTTTTAATCTAAAATCAGGATTTTGGTTTCCAATCTTAAAAAACATGTAAAAACCTACTATTAAAACTGGGATTAAAAACCAAAATTTAATCATAAAACCCGATATCGACATTAAAATCCGTGTCGATGTTGGCATTGTTGCTCCAAAATCATCATATAAAGACATCATTTTTGGAATCACAAAAAGCATCATTATGATCATCACTGCCACCATCCCAATAATCACAATTACCGGATAAATCATGGCTCCTTTAACTTGACCTGAAAATTCACTTTGTTTTTCTAAATTATCAGCTAATTTTGTCAATACTTCTTCCAAAACTCCTCCTTCTTCACCCGCATCAATTGAAGCGATATAAGCCTCTCCAAAAATCTTTTTATATTTTCCTAAACCTTCGGATAAAGTATGTCCTCCTTGAACTGTTGCCAAAGTATAATCCAAAATTTCAAACATTAAACTTTTACTATCTGCTTGACCTTTTAAAAGCGATAAAGCATCAGTTAAAGCCAAACCAGAATTCATCATTGTTGATAACTGTCTAGTAAAAGTAGCAATCTGTTTTAATTTAACTTTTGAAAATAATTTTTTATATATTTCAATAAATACAGACGTACTTTCAGCTACAATTGATAATGGTACTAAACCTCCACCTTTTATCGATTCCACCACTGAATTTTTGTCTTGAGACTCTAAGGTCCCTTTAACCATTGTTCCGTTCCAATCTTTAGCTCTATAAAAAAATTTCGTCATATTCTTTGGCGTCCCAATTTTCCTTGTAACTCAATTGCATTGGTAGCGTAAGTCATTGCCACTTCCTCTGAAACTTTTCCTTCAAGAACCATTTTTGCCAAATAAGCATCAAAACTTATCATTCCAATGTCTGAACTTGTTTGAATAATATTATCAATCATAAAAGTTTTTCCTTCTCTAATTACATTTCTCACTGCTGGCGTGGCAATTAAAATTTCAAAAATAGGTACTCTTCCTCCATCAATAGCTGGCAATAATCTTTGCGATACTATTGCTGTAATGACTGTTGATAACTGAACTCTAATTTGATCCTTTGATTCAGGTGGAAAAACATCAATGATTCTATCAATCGTTTGTGCAGCTGAATTTGTGTGCAAAACTGAAAAAACTAAATGTCCTGTTTCTGCAATTGTTAAAGCCGAAGATGTTGATTCTAAATCTCTCATTTCGCCCAAAAATACCACATTTGGATCTTGTCTGAGACAAGATCTTAAAGATAGATCAAAACTATTTGTATCTGCTCCCATTTCTCGTTGAGAAATAATGGCTTTTTTTGGTTTAATCAAATATTCTACCGGGTCTTCAATTGTTACAATATGCCCACCAACACTATTATTAACTTCTTCTAAAATAGCTGCTACTGTAGTTGACTTTCCATGACCAGTTGGACCAGTTACCAACACAAAACCTTGTTTATATTTAGCAAATTCTTTTAAAAGAGAGGGTATTCCCAATTCTTCAAAACTCGGTATTATTGATGAAATTAATCTTAAAGCACAAGAAGGGCTGTCTTTTTGCAAATAAACATTTGCTCTAAAACGAACACCTACTGCTTCAAAAGAAAAATCTAATTCTTTAGTTTCTTTAAAAATTTCCAATTGTCTTTCATTTAGAAGAGACAACACCATTTCACTGATTTCCTCACTTGTAGTTTTTTCAAGCCCAATAATATCTAATAACTGTCCATCAACCCTTATTTTAGGGGCAACATCAGGAATTAAATGAACATCAGAAGCTTTGTGATCAACCGCATATTTTAAAATTTCTTCTATCTTTACATTCATTTTTTATTATTAATTTTTTTATTATTAATTATTAATTCTTAATTATTAATTTAGTATTGCGCCACCCTTATAACTTCTTCCATACTAGTCATTCCATCTAAAACTTTAGCATAACCATCTTGTTTCATTGATAACATTCCTTCTTCCATGGCCATTTTCTGAATATCAGAGGCTGCTGCTTTACCAACTATCAATTTGCTTAATTTTTCACTAACTGGCATAACTTCATAAATAGCAAGTCTTCCTAAATATCCAGTATTATTACATTTTTCACAACCGACTATTTTGGGTAAAGTCATCTTTTTTCCTTCCTTCTTAAATTTATCCTCAATCATGTCATAAATTGTACCTAAAGTAGTTTTAAGCTCAGACAACTTATCAGCTGGAATTTCCATTTCTCCCACACAATCTTTACAAACTTTTCGCAAAACTCTTTGACCCACAATACAATTTAACGATGATGTTAATAAGAATGGTTCCACTCCCATATCTAAAAGTCGGGGAGGCACACCAGAAGCATCATTAGTATGCAAAGTTGAGAAAACCAAATGTCCGGTTAATGCAGCATTAACCGCCAAATCAGCCGTTTCTTGATCACGAATTTCTCCTACCATTATGACATTAGGATCCTGACGCAAAAAAGATCTTAACGCCGAAGCAAAAGTTAAACCTGCCTGAACATTCACTTGAACCTGATTAACTCCTTTCATTTGATATTCCACGGGATCTTCAATTGTTACTACATTTACTCTTGATGTTGCCACAATATCTAAAACAGAATATAAAGTTGTAGTTTTACCAGAACCAGTTGGACCACAAACAATAATAATTCCATGTGGTCTTTGAATTGCGTTCATTAAGTTTTTATAAGCCAAACCTCTCAATCCTAAATCCTGTAATGTTGGTACTTTTTGGGATTTTTTGAGTAAACGCATTACCACCTTTTCTCCATAAGTTGTTGGTAGAGTCGATACCCGCAAATCTACATCATTACCATCAGCTGAAAAGAAAAAACGACCATCTTGAGGAATTCTTTTTTCATCAATCTTTAAATCAGCCAAAATTTTAATTCTCGATACCACTGCATCATGTACGTTTCGAGGTAGTAAGTATTTTTCTTGTAAAATACCATCAATTCTATACCTAATTCTAACACTATCTTCCTGTGGTTCAATATGAACATCGGAAGCCCTCGATTTAACTGCATACTCCAAAATTGTCGTCACAATTTTTGCCACTGGTGCTTCCGCTGTTACTTTGTCTTCATCTGATTTTAAAACCGTTTTTTCACTTTTTCGTTCATCCAAAGCTCTTGTTACTTCTGATGTAATATTTTTTTCTCTAATATATTTTTCTTTAACAAAAGAAACAACTTGTTTTTCTGAAGCAATCGCTACGTCTATTTTTAAATTGGCTTTTTTTTCTAAAAACTCAATCGTTTCCAAATCTAGCGGATTAACCATTGCTACCGATAAAGTTTTATTTTTAGTATCAAGGTTATAGGGAACCACATTATATTTTCGAGCTACACTTTCTGGAACTAAAGTTAACGCTTCTGGGGAAAAACCAATCGTTTCCAAATCCACAAAAGGAACTCTTAAAAAATCAGCCTTTGTTTTAACAAAGTCGATTTCTGAAACCAATCTCAAGGCTTTAATTACTTCTTCTTCTGTTTCTCCAGTTTTAAGTTGCCTTAACTCTATCTCCTTAAATTTTTCCAGCGTAATTAGTTCTTTATCCAAAAGAACTTCTTTTAAGTTCTTATATATCTTTGAGGCAGAATCATTCATAATATATAATCATCATACGCTATGAAATTATTTCCTTCAACTTTAATTATTGCCAAAGATAAAGACACTGTTGACCTCAAAATAGGTCAGATTTGTTCTGATCTAAATCATAAATTTAACCAAAATAATCCTGATATCTTATTAATCAATCAAGATTCTGGGTGGGGGATTGATCAAATCAGAAAAATCAGCAATTTTTTATCCCAAAAGCCTTTTTCTCATCAAAGCAAAATTATTATTGTTTCAGAGGCTCAAAACCTCAACCCCGAAGCCCAGAATGCTTTACTAAAAGTTTTAGAAGAACCAGGTCAAGATAATTATATTATTCTCGCTACTAATAAAATTAAAAGTATTTTACCGACCATTATTTCTCGCTGCCAAACAATCAAGATTGCAGGAATGAGACATGCCTCGACCTCATCTCAGATTATTATTACTGGCGATTTAATTAAAGATTTAACTTTATCCGAAAAATTAGGTAAAAACAAAGAAGAGATTTTACCTCTCCTTGAAAATCAGCTTTATTTTTATCAGCAAGAATTGATTAAAAATCCAGATCAAAAAACCAAAATTTTAATTGAAAAAATAATTAAAGCTATTCAGATGATAAATTCCAATGTTGACCCTCGCAATGCTCTGGATTTTGTATTTTTAGAAAGAAATTAGAAATTAGAAATTTTATTCCCGCATTTTCCCCTTAACCTTTTTTTAAAAGATGCTATAATTCTATTCAGATGTTTTATCCTATCTTTTCAATCAATAATCAAATTCTCAGAAACATTGGTACCATCGAGGGTGCCAAAGCTGTTATTGATGAAGCTCCTTTGATTCCTGCTTACGAAAAACAATTTCAACAAGAGGCCATTGTCCGTACTGTCCATTTTGGTACCAGAATCGAAGGTAACGATTTAACTTACCAAGAAGTTGCCAAATTAGTTGAAGGTCAAAAAATCACCGCCGGTGAACGCGATATCCAGGAAGTAATTAATTATCGAAATGTAGTTTCTTATCTTGAAGAACTTTGGTCTCTCTACGACGCCAATATGCCTCTTCCAGAAGAAAAAACTGTTCCCGCTTTTGCCAACAATCAAAGCCGACCATTTTTTTACAGTGAAACCATCATCAAAAGAATTCATGAATTAACCACCGCTAAAGTTATTCCTGAAATTGATTGTGGAAAATATCGTCACCAACAAGTCGTTTTAAAAAATACTCGCACTGGTGAAATTGCCCATCGTCCACCTCCAGCCATTGAAGTTCCTTATTTAATTGCCGATTTTACTGATTGGCTCAACAGTCCTAACTCTCGAGAAGTTCACCCTGCCATTCGTGCCGCCATCACTCAATATGTTTTTGTTGCTATTCATCCTTTTATTGAAGGCAATGGCCGTGTCTCTCGTGCTTTCGCCATGTTACCACTTTATGTCGAAGGTTACGATATTCGACGTCTATTTTCTCTTGAAGAACATTTTGATCGCAACGCTGAAACCTACTACAACGCTCTTCAAAGCACTCATGAACTTTCTTCTGATATTTTTAAAAGAGATTTAACTAATTGGATCAATTATTTTACCGAGGCAGTTGCTATTGAATTATCCCGTGTTAAGGCCAAAGTTCAATCACTTTCTCGTGATATTAAATTAAAACAAAAACTTGGCGGCAAGCAACTTCATTTAACCGAAAGACAAATTAAATTAGTTGAATATATGCAGCAATTTGGCGGTTTAAGAATGCCAGACGCTCAACAACTTCTTCCCATGGTTTCCGACGACACCATCTGGCGTGATCTCAAAAAACTCGTTGACAGTGGTGCAGTTGAAAAACGTGGTTCCACTAAAGGTGCCTACTATTGTCTCGCCAACGCCTAATTCAAAACCCTTTCCCCTTCGGGGCTTTTCCCTTAAAAAGGGAAACTTTTCTTTCTTCAATAAAATTAATTATTTTGTTTTTTACATTTTCCAAATCATTTAATATTTCATCATTTGAAATTCTTAGAGTTTTTATATTTAAATTTTCCATAAATTTATCTCTTTCAATATCAATCCATTTTCTTTTATTGTGATAATCACCATCAACCTCTATTACCATCAATAATTCTTTACAATAAAAATCCAATATAAATTTATAAATTGGTTTTTGTCTCAAAAATTTAAAACCAGTTTTTCTTTTGTCTAAAATTTCATACCAAACAATATTCTCTGTTCTTGTTGAATTAATTCTATTTTTTCTTGATAAAGTCATCAGCTCTTCCAAATATTTTAAATGACCTCTTGTGGCCACCAATTTTGATTCCCAAAAATCTTTAACCATTTATTAAATCTATAACAAAAATTTAAAACCTCCCTTTTTAAGGGAGGGCCCCCCGATAAAATCGGAGAGGAGTGGGTTTTATTTAAAAAGTCTCCCTTTTTAAGGGAGATGTCCGCAGGACAGAGGGTTTATAATAACTTTATGATCACTCTCGATTCTCCTGAACTAAAAAATATTTCTCCTGAAAAATTAGGCGAAATTTTGATAGAAGCCAAAAAAGCCTATTATACTGACAGTAAACCCATCATGGATGATCATACTTTCGACGTCCTCGAAGATATTTTACGCAAACAAAACCCTTATCATCGTATTTTTACCAAAGCTGGAACTTCAAGTTTTGTTTCCGGTTTCGACAAAAAGAAACATTCTATTCCTATGGGTTCTCAAAACAAAGTCAATAAGATTGACGATTTAATCCATTATTTTGAATTAAAAAAAATTCCAACCAACACTGATTTCTCTGTTCAACCAAAATGTGATGGTATTTCTTTGGAAATAATTTATCAAAATGGAAAAATAGTTGAAGCCATCACTCGCGGCGATGGTCAAACAGGGGACGTTATCACCCAAAACGTGGTTAAAATGAAAAATTTTGTTTCGAATTTTAAAGACGATTTCTCAGGAGCAGTCCGTTGTGAAATTGTCATGCTCGATCAAGATTTTAAAAAATTAAATGAAATAACCAACGTAGAGACGCCACACATGGCGTCTCTACCAAACAACAACAAAGGCTTTTACTCCAATTCTCGCAACGCCGTCTCTGGTATTTCTCAACGTCTCGATGGTAAACATTCCGAATTATGCAGTTTGTATGCGGTTGACGTTTATTGTAGAGACGTTGTATGCAACGTCTCTACTGAAGATAATAAAATAAAATTTTTAAAAGAAAATGGTTTCACCACTGTCGAAAATTTCCATTGTCAAAACTTTGATCAAATCGAAACTATTTATCAAGAATTTCTTACCAAAAAACGTAAAAACTATCCTTTTGAAATCGATGGCCTAGTTATTAAAATCAATGATATTGATTTACAACAAAGACTTGGTTTCAAAAACAATCGTCCAAAAGGTCAAGTTGCTTACAAATTTCCGGCTCGTTCGTCTCAAACCAGAATTACCAATATTACTTGGCAAGTCGGACCAATGGGAACTATCACTCCTGTTGCTGAAGTCGATCCAATTGAAATTTCTGGTGCCATTATTACCTTTGCTTCTTTAGCTAATTACGATTTAATTAAAGAAAAAAATATCAACATTGATGATGTGGTTGAAATACAAAGAAGGGGAGACGTTATTCCTCATATTGAAAACATCATTACTAAAATTAATCCTGGACACATTATCGCCCCAGAAGTTTGCCCTTCCTGTAAAACTAAATTAATTATTGACAATAAATTTCTTCGTTGTCCCAACATCAGAAACTGTCCAGCTCAAATTCTTGGCTCTCTTAAATTGTTCTGCAACACTCTGGAAATTAAAGGTATTTCTGAAAAAACCATCGATAAACTTTATCAAGTTAAATTGCTCCGTCTTCCAGGTGATTTTTATAATCTAAAAGTTTCTGATTTTGAAAACCTTGCCGGGTTAGGGACTAAATCTGGAACCAATATCATTAATGAAATTAAAAACAAAAAAACTCTAACTTTAAAACAAATTTTAGACTCCGCCATTATTCCCAATTTCAGTTCTCAACGAATTATCCAATTGATTAATCTTGGCTTTGATACTCCAGAGAAAATTTTAAACATTACTGTCGACCAACTCGAGGCTCTACCTGGAATTCAAATTACTTTAGCCAATAAAATTTATCAAGGTATTCAAGATCGAAAAGATTTTATTACCTCAATTATTTCCCAAGTTTCAATCAAAAATTTGTCATTAGAAATTAGAAATTTGAAATTAAAGAATTTAACCTTTGCCATTACCGGTTCTCTTGAAAAACCTCGCAAAGACATTGAAGATCAAATAATTTCTCTTGGTGGTCAATTAGCCTCATCCGTCTCTAAAAATACTGACTATTTAATTAGCAACGAAATCGAATCCAATTCCAGTAAATTCATAAATGCCAAAAAGTTCGGCATAAAAATAATCTCCGAAGCTGAATTTGCTCAATTAGCAGCCGAACGCTAAGACTGCTAATCTAGTTGTTAATTTTACTTTTACCTGTCTTTAGGCTTAATTCATATATCAAAGTAATACTATAAGTATCTTTAATAATCAATTTATAACAATATGTAGCCCTCCCTTTTCAAGGGAGGGTGCCCTCAGGGCGGGTGGGTTTTAAAATAACTGCTAAAATAAACTATGAAACTTATCATCGGCCTCGGTAATCCAGATAAAAAATACCAAAATACTCGGCACAATTTAGGTCAAAAAATTATTAAAGAATATGTAGAGACGTTGCATGCAACGTCTCTAACCATAAAACCAAATTTATCCTCTCAAATTTACGAAACCGGGCAGGGGAGTGATAAAACAATTTTTGCCATTCCTACTGAATATATGAATAACTCCGGTTTATCTGTTCAAAAAATTTCTAATTTTTATAAAATATCTCCCTCAGATATTTACGTCATTCACGATGATCTTGATTTATCAGTAGGGGAATATCGTCTTCAATTTGACCGTGGTCCAGCTGGCCACAATGGCATTAAATCTATAATTGAAAATATCAACACTCAACAGTTCAATCGCCTCCGAATTGGCATTGGTAAACCTCAAAATAATATCCCTACAGAAGACTATGTCCTTCAACCATTTTCCAAGGAAGAATCAGATATAATAAACTCCGTCATCCCCGAAATATTTAAAAAGATCAACGATCTATTATCTACGATCTAAAAACTAATTAAAGGGCTTATAGTTAAACGGCATAACGCGTCATTCGCATTGACGTATTCTGGGTTCAATTCCCAGTAAGTCCACTCCAATGGTAAAAACTATTAAATCAGTAGCTAAATCAATTTATCACGGGATTAAAAATGACCCTGAAATTAAACGTCTTCGTGATAAACACCCTCGTTTTTTTAGATTCATTAAAAAACGTTTAACTCCCAATGAAAAGTATGGTCTTTATTTAACCATCGGAATTTTAATTACTTTATTTTTCATTTATTTATTTTTTGGCATTATCCAAGACTATATCGGCCAAGAAGCTCTTATCCGCGCCGATCTTAGAATTATTAATTTGGTCAGCCAATTAAGAACCTCAAATTTAAATCAGTTTATGCTTTTTGTCACCTATTTGGCCAAAGGTGAAATAATCGTTGTTGCCGTTCTTTTTTCTTTAATCATTTTATTTTTACTTCGCAAGTGGTCTTATTTTTACAATCTTCTAATCTTTGTTTTAGGCGGGGAACTTTTTGTTTGGATAATAAAAAACATTATTAGTCGACCTCGACCTCCATTAACAGAAGCTCTTGTCTCTGAAGCCAGCTATAGTTTCCCCAGTGGTCACACTTTTGTCGCTGTCGCTTTTTATGGACTCATCACTTTTTTTCTTTTCGACAGTCTCAAAAAGAAATCACTTAAAATTATTAGCCTAATTTTAGGTATTATTTTGATACTTCTAATTGGAGTTTCCAGAATCTATCTCGGCGCTCATTGGCCTTCAGATGTTTTAGCTAGCTACACTTCTGGCCTAGCTTGGCTATCAATGATTATTACTATCACCCATATTAGAAAAAAATTTCCTAAAAAAATAACCACTTTAATTCACTTAAACCATAAAATTATTCTAAAAATTACTGTTTTATTAATAATTATTTTTTCTTTTTTTGTTTATTCTTTCTACAAAAATAATCCATTAAAAATCATTACTATTAACCCAACCGTCAAAACAATTATTCAAACCAATCAAATTAATACAAAACTTTTTAATACCTTACCTAAAATAAGTGAATCTATTACGGGATTACCCGCCGAGCCGATTAATATCATTATTGTTAGTAGTAGAAATGTTCTAGATCAAGCTTTTATTAATTCCGGGTGGTATCTTTTAGATGGTCCCAGTATTAAATCCTATTCAAAAATTATTGTGTCTTTCTTTAAAAAAACATCTTATCCTCAAACCCCAGGTCTTCCAGTTTTTTGGGATACTTTACCTAATAAAATTGGCTACGGAAAACCAACTTCAGAAAATTCCATTAGTTCTCGTCATCATCTTCATCTTTGGGAAACTGATTTTGTTACCTCTGATAACCAATCAATTTGGATTGGCACTGCCCATTTTGACGAAGAAATTAAAACCAAGGGTATTTTTATTCTTCCTTTTCATTCCACCGATCCAATGGTCGATAATGAAAGAGAAGAAGTTAAAAATAATTTAGCATCGACCAATTTTCTAAAATCTTTTGAAAAAATTAATCTCACTGGTTTAATGTATGGCACTAAAAGCAGTGGCAATAGTTTTTTAACCGACGGCCAAGCTTATATTTTATATCTTCAAAACAATGATTAAAAATCCAGCCACTCCCATCAGTGAACAATTATTTAAATTTAAAGAAACCCTAGAAAAACGTCAAAAGTATGTCAAAAATGAATTTCAGGCTTATGGTCTAGAACTTGCCAAAGAATTAGATGATTGGAAAAACAAATCTCTTTATCTTCGCCTAGCCAAAACAATCGATCGACAACTTCTAGAAAAAGCTCGTTATTTTGTTAAAGATCAAAATCCTGGCGCCATTAAAACCCCATATAAACTTTTTATGTGGAAATTAAAAGAACTTAAAGAAGGGAAAAAATAGCCTGCTTATAGTATAATAACTAACGATATGTCATTCTTTAAACGCCATCTTAAAAAGATTATTATTATATTCGTCATTTTAATTGCCTTGTTTTTTGCTTTTAAAATTATTAATAATAATGATCAAAAATTCAATCCTAAAACAGAAAGTTTAGTTAACCCTCAAAGAAAAGATTTAATTCAAGAAATAACCCTTGCCGGATCTATTGATGCCACTTCTAAAGCAGAATTAAAATTCCAAACCAGTGGTCAATTAGCTTGGGTTGGAGTTAAAGTAGGGGATCAAGTTAAAAAATATCAAACAGTTGCCAGCCTTAATAAAGATCAGTTAAAAAAACAACTTGAAATTGATTTTAACAATTATAAAAATACTGCCACTACTTTTTACGATACTACTGATCAATATAAAGATTCCGTTATTACCACCGAAATAAAAAGAATTCTTGAAAGATCCCAAAACACTCTTAATAATTCTGTTGTTGGCTATGAATTAGGTGATTTAGCTATTAAGTACTCCAATTTATATAGTCCAATTTCTGGTATCGTCGTGGCGGTTGATCAACCAAATCCTGGCGTCAATATTACTCCTGTCAGTAATATTATTTCTGTTGTTGATCCTCAAAGCATCTTTTTTAAATCTCGAATTGATCAAGAAGATGTTGTTAAAATAAAAGTCGGAGACAAAGCTAAAATTGAAATTGATAGTTTTCCAGATCAGTTTTTTGATTCAGAAATAACTTACATCTCTTTTACCCCAGTTAATGGCGAAACTTCTACTGTTTACGAAGTCAGATTTGAATTATCAGTCGAAAATAATTATCGATTAGGTATGGATGGTGATGTTAATATTATTCTAAAAGAAATCCCCAACACTTTAACTATTCCTATTGAAGCTGTGTATCAAGACCAAGACCAACCTTATGTTTTTACTCTCGATCAAGATAAAAAATTAATTAAAAAAACCATAAAAATTGGCATTGAAACCGACACTGAGGTTGAAATTTTAGAAGGAATTACCGAAAATGACCAAATCGTTATCAAAAAATAATTCTAATGTTATTTTAGAATTAAAAAACATTACCAAAACCTATGCTACTGGAACTAATTGTTTTACTGCTCTAGACAATATTAATTTAAAAATTAAACAAGGTGAATTTGTCTCTATAACTGGTCCTTCTGGCTCTGGAAAATCCACCTTAATGCATATTATTGGTCTTCTTGACAATCCAACTTCTGGCGAAGTTCTTCTAAACGGTAAAGATATTTCCCAACTTAAAGAACATCAACTAGCTCAAATTAGAAACATTAATTTGGGTTTTGTTTTTCAACAATTTAATCTTTTAGCCAAAACTTCTGCCCTAGAAAACATTTTATTACCTCTTCTTTATTCCGATGTTCCCAAAAAAGAACGACGTCAAATGGGTTTAAACATGTTAGCCAAAGTAGGACTCGAAGATAAAGCCATTAATACTCCAACTCAACTCTCTGGCGGACAACAACAACGAGTTGCTATTGCCAGAGCCTTAATTAATAATCCTCAAATTATTCTAGCTGATGAACCAACTGGCAATTTAGACAGTAAATCTGGTGCTGACATTATGAATTTTTTCCATCAATTAAACGAAAAAGAGGGGAGAACTATTGTTTTTGTTACCCACGACATGGAGTTAGCCAAGCAAGCCAATCACACTATTATTATTAAAGATGGCAAAATAGCGGAGGGTGAAAATGCTTAAACCAAGTTTTAATGATCTTCTTAAATCCAGTTTAAGATCAATTTTAAAAAACAAAAGTCGTACTGTTTTAACCTCTCTCGGTATTATTATTGGTGTCACTTCTGTTATTCTTTTAACCTCCATTGGTAACGGTCTTAAAGGCTATATCACTCAGCAATTTGATGCCCTTGGGGCTAATTCTATTTTTATTAGTCCAGGTAAAATTTTTAACGACAATGGAGGATTTTCCCAAAATAGTATGGCCACCGCCATGATCACCACCTTTAGCCAAAAAGATTTTAATTATCTTCGCCGAAAACTTAAAGATAGTGTTGTTATGCCAGTTAATGTTACTTATGCTGACGTTAAATCAACCTATGCCATTAAAAAAATGACCGAAATTGATGGCTCAACTGAAGAATATGGTAAAAGCAACAATGTCATTCCCTCGGCTGAAAATGGTCGCTGGTTTACCAATGAAGAAAATAGTAAGAAAAGTCCAGTTGTTGTCTTGGGATATAAAATTGCCCAAACTCTTTTTCCTAAATCAAGTGCTATTGGTAAAAAAATTATTATTAAAGGTAAAACTTTAAAAATAATCGGTGTTGTTGATCAAAAAGGTGCTTCTATGGGCGGACCCAGTGTTGATGATGCAGTTTATGCCCCATTTTCAGTTGTTTCGGACTTGTCCGGCAAAGAAGACATTAATACTTTTGTTATTAAGGCTCCCAATAAAGATTTAATGGAAGCAACCAAAAAAGAAATTACCAATGTCATGTTGGAAAAATATGATAAAGATGCTTTCTCTGTTTTTGATAGTTCTCAATTATTAAGTTCCATCAATTCTATTATTAATGTTCTAACTATTGCCCTTACTGGAATTGCCGCCATATCTTTAGTTGTCGGCGGAGTCGGTATTATGAACATCATGCTGGTTACTGTCTCTGAACGAACCAGAGAAATTGGTCTTCGCAAAGCCATTGGTGCTTACCCTCGAGCCATTTTAATTCAATTTTTAATCGAAGCTGTTATTCTTTCTTGTTTTGGTGGTTTAATCGGCATAATTTTAGGAAGTCTTGGAGCGCTAGCTATCAATAATTTCTTTCCCGCCAAAGTCACTCTCAGTTCAATCATGATCGCTTTTAGTGTTTCTTCTGCTGTTGGTATTATTTTTGGAGTCGTTCCTGCCAGACAAGCCTCTAAACTTTCTCCCATCGAAGCCCTTAGATATGAGTAAGTAATTTTTGCTATTATTAATTAGTGAAAAAAAAATTACTTTTCAATTTTTTACCAATCGCTTTTGTCTTTTTTGTAACCTCTATCATTTGGGTTATTTTTGATATATCTAATTTAGAAATTTTATATTTATTAATTGGATTGATATTAGGGCATTTTTTTCTCGACCTTGATCATATTTTTTATTGGTTTTACCGAAAACCAAACACCGACGAAAGTCGAATTGTTCAAACTACCATCAGTAATGGAGATTTAAAATCATTTCTTAAATTAATCAAAGCCGCCAGAACCAGTCATGTTAATTTAATTTTTCATCATTATTTTTTTCAAATCAGTCTTAATTTAATTTCTTTTTTTATTTTTATTTCTTCATCAAATGTCATTGTTCTTTCTTTTCTTTTGTCAATCAATCTCCATCTTTTATCTGACGAAATTAGAGACTATTTTTACGATCCTAAATTTCTTCAAAAATGGCTTTTTGCTCGAGAAGATAAACAATTATCAATAAAGTCTATTAAAAAATATTTAATAATTTTTATTTTTCTCTTCTTTATTTTCTTTTTTCTTCTTGTAAAATCTAAAACATGACCTCATTGCTGCCCCAAACTTTTGATAACGCTAGAAAAGTTTTATCACCACGTCAACAAAATTTAGTAAGCGATGTTGAAGCTATTTTAAAAAGAGTCAACCCTGAGGATAATATCCATGACTATTCTTTTTTTGTCGCTCCAATTTCCAAAGCTTACGAAGGTTTTTTAAAAGACTTTTTCCTTAAAATCGGTATTATTTCTATTGATGATTATGAAAGTGAACGCTTTCGGGTTGGCAAAACTTTAAACCCATCTCTTCGTTATAAACGATTTTCCGTCTTTCAAAAATTAGCTGATCTTAATGAAGGGGGAGAGGAGTTAGCTGAAAATCTTTGGACTGCCTGGAAATTTGGTCGAAATGAAATTTTTCACTACTTTCCAACTATTTCGAAAGATTTAACGATAGAAGAGGCTGAAGAAAGAATCGATATGGTATTAAAAGCCATGATCAAAGCCGGAGACTTTTTAATCAAAAACAAAGAAATTATCCGTCAATCTCAAACAAACTTTTATTAAAGATATAGAAATTTTCTTTTTTATCTGCTATCTTAGTAGCATATGACTAAAATAAATCTCGATCAAAACAAGTGCATTGGTTGCAACACCTGTCCTTTAATGGATCCAGAACATTTTGAGATGGATACCACCACCTATAAAGCTAAGATTAAAAAACAGACAGAAGAAATTACTGATACTATTAAGTCCGCTATCGACGCTTGTCCCGTTGGAGCTATAACTATTGAAGAAAATTAAAAATTAAAAAAACCATGAGTAAAAAACAAATCAAAAAAAATAAAATTTCTACTGTCCTCAAAAAATCGGTAAATTTACCCATATTTTTGGTTATTATCTTTTCATTATTGTTAGCCGGTATTTCTTTTGCTACCGGAATTATTTTAATAAAAGTTAAATTAAATTTAGATGGGGCTAATACTTCCAAATTAACCTCTAATAATGTTTTTGCCGCCACTAAAACCGACAAACCCCAATTAGATTTTTATGTTATGAGTTTTTGTCCTTACGGTAATGATATAGAAGAAGTTATCAGACCTGTTTTTGATCTTCTTGGAGATAAAGTTGAACTCAGACCTCGTTATATTTTTGAAAAAGTTGAAGGAAGTTTATCGGATTATTGTATTAAAAATAATCCTAATGTTGCTAATTGTGCCACTTACGTTAAAAACAGCAATGGTCAACTCAAAGATATTAACGACTGTAAAAGCCAAATTGCCGCTATGATTAAAGAGTGTAATAATGAAAGTAAATACCTAAAAATAGGTAATAACTTTTATACTGCTCTTCATGGCCGAATTGAAGCCAATCAAAATGTTCGAGAAATTTGTGCTTATAACTTAAATGAAGATAAAAAAGCTTGGTGGGATTTCATTAAAAATACTAATGATAATTGTACTTATACTAATGCTGATACTTGCTGGGAAGAACAAGCCAAGAAAGCTGGTTTAGACACCAACAAAATTACTGAATGTTTTAATAAAGATGCTCTTTCCTTAATTGAAGCTGAAATTGCTGACACCACTAAAAATAAAATCACTGGATCTCCAACTCTAATGATCGATGGAAAAATTTTTCCACCAGAAATTGCTGCTGATTCCACTGATAAAAACATTAAAATCGGTAAAGAAGTTTTCAGTCTAAGTGATATTAGAACTCCAAATGTTATTAAAGCCGCACTTTGTTCCGGATTTGATAAAACTCCAAAAGAATGCAAAAACGTTTTGGAAATGCCTAAAACAGAAGATGGACAAGTTCAAGGTGCAGCTGAAGGCGGTTGTTAATAATATTTATTTAAAATTAAAAACCTCCCGAATCATCGGGGGGTTTTTTGATATGATTTACTCATCATATGATAAAAGAAATTACCATTGGCACCGGCAATCCAGCTAAAATTAAACAAATAGAAGGAGCTTTGTTGCCATTGGGAATTAAAGTTTTTAATATTCTAAATTTAAAGCTTCCAGAAATAGCAGAAGATGGTAAAACCGCTCAAGAAAATACTAGAAAAAAAGCCATAGGTTACGCTGAATTTTTAAATAAACCAATATTATCGATGGATAATTCTCTTTATTTTGATTCACTTCCAGAATCAAGACAACCAGGAATTAATGTTAGACGTATAAACAGTGAAACCATCAGAGCAACAGATGAGGAAATGTTGAATTACTATTCTAATTTAGTTTCAGAATTTGGCGAACAAACTAACGGTCGATGGAAATTTGCCATCTGTGTTGCCACTCCTGAAAAACTTTTTGAAACCACTATTACCTCATCAAGAATATTTACTAGTAAAAAAAGTCCAATAATTATTCCCGGATATCCTTTAGAATCAATTCAAATCGATTCGGAAACTAATAAATATATTTCTGAAATGAGTCAAGAAGAACAAGATTTATTTTGGCAAAGATCTATTGGTAATAAGCTTCAAGATTTTATAAAATCAATTAATATTTAATCTATAAAAAGGGAAGTTGATTTTTATTTTTTTAACTTATAAATAAAAATCAAAAAGAAAAATTATTTTTTACTTTTCTTTTTTAATTTATGAAACTAAACTCACACCAGATTAGGAAATCCAAAGTAGGGGAGTCGCAAAAATTACAAAAGGAGATTAAACGTAACCCAATTATTCTAGTTCTCGATAATGTTTTAGACACTTACAATATCGGTTCTTTTTTTAGACTAGCCGATGCTTTGGCCGTTGAAAAAATATGTCTTTGTGGACCAGTAGTCACTCCTCCAAATATAAAAATCCATCGTGCCTCCATTGGCACTTGGAAATGGGTTCCTTGGGAACAATATAAAACCACTAAAGAATGCATTCTTCAACTCAAGAAAGAAGGTTACCAAATCATTGGTTGCGAACAGACAACCGACAGTGTTAATTATCAAAATGCCAAATATAATTCAAAAATAGCGATTATTGCTGGCAGTGAAAATTTTGGTATTTCTCAAGATGTTTTAAAATTAGTCGATAAAGTAGTAGAAATACCTATGTATGGGGTAAATATCTCTTTGAATGTTTTAGTTGCCACCTCTGTCATTAGTTTTGACGCCGTCTCTAAATTAACCACTAAAAAAGCCTAAGATAGGGCATTATTTTAGTCAAAAAATAGATTATTTATATCAAAAATTTTAGCCTAAAGATACGAATAATTTGCTTATTGTAAAGCTAATTTTGCTTTGTTAGAATGAATCTATGTCTTCTCCAAAACAAGAATATAATGCTGATCAAATAGTCGTTTTAGAAGGGTTAGAGCCGGTCAGAAAAAGACCAGCCATGTACATCGGATCCACTGATACTAGGGGATTACATCATTGTTTAACCGAAATTATTGATAATTCTATTGATGAAGCCTTAGCTGGTTGGGCTAAAAACATTTGGGTAGTTATTCATCCAGATAATTCTGTTACTGTTGCTGATGATGGTCGAGGTATTCCTATCGACATCATGCCTAAATATAAAAAACCAGCCGTCGAAGTTATTATGACCACTCTCCATTCCGGTGGAAAATTTGAAGGTTCAGCCTACAAAGTTTCTGGTGGTCTTCATGGAGTTGGTGCCGCTTGTGTCAATGCTCTTTCTAGTCTTTATCAAATTGAAATTAGACGAGACAATAAAATTAATTTTATTGAATTTTCTAGAGGCGCTGTTAAAACTAAACTTACCGAAATACCTGAAACTAAAATTGAAAAATTAAAAAAAATAATTCCCAAAAAAATCAGTGGTACCACTGTTACTTTCTATCCAGACCCAGAAATTTTTAAAGAAACAGTCGAGTTTGATGATAAAGTAATTATTAAATCAATCAAAGATCGCGCCTATCTTACCTCAAAAATCTTCTTCCATTTTTATGACGAAAGAAGCAAAACTCAGCACCATTATTATTTTGAGGGTGGAATTATTTCTTTAATCCGTGAATTAAATAAAAATAAAGTTGTTAATCATGAGCCAATTTATATTCATCGTGAAGACGAAGGCATTGACGTTGAAGTCGCCATTCAGTACAACGACTCTTTTCAAGAAAATACTCCCTCTTTTGTCAATATTATTAACACCCATGAAGGCGGTACTCATTTAACTGGTTTCAAAATTGCCTTAACTAAAGTAGTTAGAGACTATGCCACTAAAAAAGAATTATTAAAATCCAAAGACGACAATATTACTGGTGATGATGTCAAAGAGGGTTTAACTGCAGTTGTTTCAGTTAAAATGGGCTCCAAAGATCTTCAGTTTGAAGGTCAAACTAAAGGCAAATTAGGTAACAGCGAAGTTCAACCAATTGTTTCCAAAATTGTCAAAGAAGAACTAGAAATTTATTTTGAAGAACACCCTGATATTGCCAAAATTATTGTCGGCAAAGCTCTCTTAACTATCCAAATTAGAAAAGCCGCCAAAGCTGCTCGTGACGTCATTATGCGTAAAGGCGCTTTCGAATCTCAAGGTCTGCCTGGAAAATTAGCCGATTGTCAATCTCGTGATCCGGCTGAAAGTGAAATTTATATCGTTGAGGGAGATTCAGCAGGTGGTTCCGCCAAACAAGGTCGAGATCGAAAATATCAAGCCATTCTTCCTCTTTGGGGAAAAGCTCTTAACACCGAAGGTATGCGACTCGATAAAGTTGTTAGTTCTGACAAATTAAAAGATCTAATTGTTGCCTTAGGTATGGGTATTGGTGATACTATGAATTTCGAAAAACTTCGTTATCATCGAATTATTTTAATGTCTGATGCTGACGTCGATGGTTCTCACATCGCTACTCTTTTATTAACTTTTATGTATCGACACATGCCAAATCTTATTGAAAATGGTTATGTTTACATTGCCATGCCACCACTTTTTAAAGTTAAACAAGGCAAAACAATTCAATATACTTATACCGAAGATGAACAAGAAAGATATCTCAAAACTATCGACACTTCCAAAGCTTATGATGTTCAACGTTACAAAGGTTTAGGTGAAATGAACCCACAACAACTTTGGGAAACAACCATGAATCCTGAAACCAGAATGCTTAAAAGAGTTAATGTCTCTGATGCTGTTAAAGCTGATGAAATTTTTCGAATTCTTATGAGTGAAGATGTTCCTCCTCGTAAAAAATTCATTCAAACTCATGCTCATTTAGCCAAATTAGATATTTAATCGAAATATGACCGAAGAAAAAAATACTATTGTTACAGATATATTAAGAAATAACGCTAATATAGGACAAATTATGGATGTCGATATTGTTCCAGAAATGGAAACCTCTTATCTTGACTATGCCATGTCAGTTATCGTTTCTCGAGCCTTACCTGATGTTAGAGACGGTCTTAAACCAGTTCATCGTCGTATTATTTACGACATGGATAAAATGGGTCTCGGCAGTGGTGGTAAAACTTGTAAGTCTGCTAAAGTTGTCGGTGATGTTTTAGGTAAATATCATCCTCATGGCGACATGTCTGTTTATGGTGCTCTCGTCCGTTTGGCTCAAGACTTTTCCATGCGTTACACTCTCGTTAAAGGTCAAGGAAATTTCGGTTCAATTGATGGTGATCCTCCGGCTGCCATGCGTTACACCGAAGTTAAATTAGATAAAATCACTACTGAAATCGTGGCCGACATGAACAAAGAAACTGTCGATATGGTCGACAATTTTGATGCCACTGAAAAAGAACCTTCAGTTCTCCCAACCAGAATTCCAACTTTACTTTTAAATGGTGCTGACGGTATCGCCGTTGGTATGGCCACTCGTATTCCTCCTCATAATTTAAAAGAATTATGTCAAGCCATCGATTTTGTTTTAGATAACAGCCGATTAGAAAGAATTGAAAATAAAAACGAGCTAAACAATCTTCTAGCTCCACCTAAAAACACTCAAGAAATGGTTTTAAGACCAGCGATAGAATTACAAAAAGAGTGTTTTAATTTTGAAACCAGTGCCACTGTTGAAGATCTTGTTAAAATTGTTCAAGGACCAGATTTCCCAACTGCTGCTGAAATTTATGGTAAAACCGGAATTATTGAAATGTACACCACTGGCCGAGGTAAATTTATTGTCCGTGGTAAAACCAGTATTGAAGAAACCAAATCCGGAAAAATCAGAATTATCATTACTGAATTACCATATCAAGTCAACAAAGCCGAACTAGTCAAAAAAATTGCTGATTTAGTTCGTGATAAAAAAATTATTGGTATCTCCGATCTTCGCGATGAATCTGATCGTCATGGCATTCGAGTTGTGGTTGAAATTAAAAAAATCGGCAAACCAAAATCTATTTTAAATAAACTTTTCAAATATACCGCTCTTCAATCATCATACTCTGCCAATATGTTGGCCTTAGTTGATAATGTTCCTCAAACTTTGAATTTACGTCAGATGCTTCTTCTTTTCTTGCGCCACCGCGAAAATGTTGTCCGTCGTCGTACCATCTTTGATTTAAAAGGTGATTTAATGCGCGCTCACATTTTAGAAGGTCTTAAAAAAGCTCTTGATTTCATCGACGAAGTTATTAAAACTATTCGCAACACTAAACCAGACGAAGATCCAAAAGCTAAATTAATGGAAAAATTCGGATTTACTGATCTTCAAGCTCAAGCCATTCTTGAAATGCAACTTAAAAAACTTTCTGGACTTGAAAGACAAAAACTTGATGAAGAATATAACGAAATTGAAAAAGCCATTGCCTACTTAACCGACATTATTACTAAACCAGAAGTTATGGTTGCTGTTCTTAAACAAGAAAATAGCGAAATTATGGAAAAATATGGCGATACCAGAAGAACTAAAATTTATGCTCGCGATTTGGAAGACTTTAGTGAAGAAGATTTAATTCCTAATGAAGCAGTTCTCGTTGCTCTAACTAAAACTGGTTACATTAAACGAGTTGCCAAAGAAACTTATCACACTCAAAAACGTGGTGGTGTTGGAGTCGTTGGTATGACTACTAAAAATGAGGATGAAATTGAATGTATGCTTTCCGTTGATACTCACGATGACCTCTTGTTTTTCACCAACCGTGGTCGAGTTTTCCGAACTAAAGTTTGGGATGTTCAAGAAGGGGCTAGGCAAGGTAAAGGCCAAGCCGTTGTTAATTTAATTAATATTGTACAAGGCGAAATCGTTCAAACTATTTTACCTATCGGTAAAGGTACTAAAGCTAAATTTATTTTATTAGCCACCAAAAGTGGAGTTGTTAAAAAGACTTCTATTGAAAAATTTAAAAATATTCGTCAAAGTGGTTTAGCTGCTATCAAGCTCGATCTTAACGATCAACTTATCTGGGCTAAATTAACCGAAGGTGATAATCAAATTTTCTTAGTCACTCAAAATGGAAAATGTATTCGTTTCGATGAAAAAGATTGCCGACCAATGGGTCGCCAAACTCGAGGTGTTCGAGGTATTCTCCTTAAAGAAGGCGATATTTTAGTTGGTATGGCTGTAGTTCCAAGTGGTCTTGATAAAAAAGATAAAGGCACCTTCAGACATCTCCTAGTGGTCACAGAAAACGGCGTTGGTAAACGAACCGATGTTTATCTCTATCCATCTCAAAAAAGAGGCGGCATCGGTATCAAAGTAGCCAATCTCAGTGCTAAAAGTGGCAAGATTGCCGCTGCTCAAGTCGTTTCTGAAATTGATGACTTAGTAGTTCTTGTCTCTAAAAAAGCTATCACCATTAAACTACCTTTAAAAAACATTCCTACTCTTAGTCGAAACACTAAAGGTGTCATCTTGATGCGTTTTAAATCTGTCGATGATAAATTGAGTGCTATGACTATTATTAATAAAAGCGATACTCTCCAAGAAGAAGAAAAAATAAAATAAAGAAGGGGATTAACATCGAAACTATAGGATGTACATATTTAGTAAGTACATATTAGCAGTCATTATAACCGACTGCTAAGAGACTATCTGTTTTTATTTATTCCCTAATTTAGGGATAAATTTACTATCATCTAAATCAAAAAATATCAAAACAGTGCAGGGGAGTGATTTCAAATAAAATAGCGTCACTATAGGGTATAAGTTAATTTTCCTCTTCTTTTTTATTGCCACTATGAAATTTCTCATGAACTTCTCGCAATCTAGCATCTGTTACATGGGTATAAATTTGAGTTGTCGCAATATTCTTGTGTCCCAAAATTTCTTGAACTGACCTAAGGTCAGCTCCAGATCTAAGCAAGTCTGTTGCCATCGAATGTCTTAAGGTATGAGGTGTAGCCTCCACTGGTAAGTTTGCCGTTTTTACGTAATGTTTAACTAATCTTTCTACTGACCTGGCTGTTAATCTGGTTTTTTCATCACCAGCCGGAATTTCATTTGGTCTAAGATTTCTTATAAACAGGGGCTTATATTTATCCTCTCGGCTCATCAAATATTTTGCGACATGAGCGGCAGCTTGTTTGGAAATGAAGACTACCCTGGCTCTTCCTCCTTTTCCGACCACTCCAAACTCTCTCGTTTTTAAATTAACTTGATCTCTATTAAGTCGAACCAATTCTGAAACACGTAATCCAGTCGAAAATAAAAGTTCCAAAATTGCTCTGTCTCTAAAACCACTTTTACTAGAGGGGAGTGGTTGAACTAAAAGTCTCTCCATCTGGGTAGCGTCCAAAAACTTCAAAGAATGATCCTTGGTTTTGGGCACATCTAATTTTTCCGGCTGTAAAACTTTATAATCATTTTTAATTAACCATTTTAAAAAGGATCTCAACGCAATCACGTAATATCCCTGTGTTACTAATTTCATTTCACCATGACTTCCCTTCTGTCTAGCTAAATGTAATCTGAACCTTCTCACCGCATCACTCGTTATATCTTGTACCGTACTCTTTTTTTCTTTATTACCTTCCGATAAAAATTCCACCAGCACTTCTAAATAATGTTGATAATTTCTAATCGTCAGTCTTGAGCAATTTTTCTCAATTTCCAAATGTTCTAAAAATCTCCTAATTAAAACATTCAAGTCATTTTCCATAGACTATCTTACCATTTTTAGATTCATTTTTTGATTTTCAACGATCTATGATCTATCATCTACGATCTAAACACGTCCTAGGGGCTCTGGTGACGTTTTAGGTTAAATTTACCTATCTTTAGGCATAATAGATCAAGTCTCCTGTCCAAAACCGGCCTAGGGGAGTCAATCACCAAAATTTTAAGCCAGCCAGTCGTTTATAAGGCAGAAGAGTAAAACAGGGAATTAAGTCAAATTAATTAATAATTAATAAATAGAAATAAATAATAAGAAATAATTGTTAATTATTAATTCTTAATTATTAATTTTAAAGTGGTACTCCCCCTGCCTAAATCATTACACAATGTCGTAAAAGATACATTGTGCGACATAGCAAATTTAACCACCTTCTGCTAGGAGATAGGAATTAAATCTCTTCTCTCTCCCTTGGGTTATTTTCATTTAATTATTAATTATCAATTCTTAATTATTTATTAATTGTCTTGTACTCCTCCCTCTTGAAGACTCCACTTTGATACACTCCGCCAAATTCGGGTTTTCCACATAGACTATATCACACTATATCACCTGCTCCGTGAAAATTATAGGATATTTCGTGAAAATATTATAGGATATTATAGGATGTTGTATATTATAGGACTCCCCTCTGCCCTGCCTATCCAGCTTCAAAAATTAAAAAATATCAAATCATTTATAATTAAGTTTATTCCCTTTTTAAACCTAAATCAGAGATTTTATATTAAAAATAATCTACGATCTAACCTCTACGACCTAAATCCTAATCCCCAACTCCCCTGTTTCCAAAGCCAAAAACAACATATTTACCCAATCTTTCCAGTTAAAATACTATATAACTTGAAAAACTTGATGAACTTTATAACTTGAAAAACTTGATGAACTTTATAACTTGATAAACTAACTATTCTATAA
>CAZOQV010000002.1:25514-76710 GCA_964582365.1 uncultured Gammaproteobacteria bacterium
TATAACTTGAAAAACTTGATGAACTTTATAACTTGATAAACTAACTATTCTATAAAACCCCCAACCTGTATATTCCAAAGCCTGTTGTAGATTCCTCTTTTTAATTTAATTAAATTAAGATGAGTTCCGTCTTCCACGATCTTTTTATTTTCAATAATCACAATTCTATCCACCTTTTTAATTGTTGATAATCTATGAGCGATTATAATCACTGTTTTATTTTTCATTAATTCGTCCAGGGAATCTTGGATATATTTTTCTGATTCCGAGTCCAAACTCGAAGTCGCTTCATCTAAAATTAATATCGGTGAATTTTTTAATATTGCCCTAGCAATGGCCACTCTTTGACGTTCACCACCAGAAAGTTTTATCCCTCTTTCACCCACAAAGGTATTATAACCTAGATTTAATTTACTAATAAACTCATCACAATGAGCTATCTTCGCCGCCCTAAACACTTCTTCATCCGTTGCTTCTGGTTTACCATATCTAATATTTTCCATCAAACTTCGATGAAATAAAATTGGATCCTGTGGCACTAAACTTACATTTTGTCTTAAACTTGCCTGTGTCACCTTAGAAATGTCTTGACCATCAATTAAGATTTTTCCCTTTTGAATATCAAAAAATCTCAATAACAATTTAGTTAAAGTTGTTTTTCCAGCACCAGAAGAACCCACAATTGCCACTGTTTGTTTCGCTTTTATCTTTAAGCTAAAATCTTCCATCACATTACCATCTTTTTCATAAGCAAAATAAACATTATTAAAATCAATTTCACCCTTACTCACCTTTAATTCTTTCGCTTTATCAACATCGACTACATCATATGAAGTTTCCAATACCACCGTCATTTCTTCAGCATCCGACAGACTTTCATATATTTTTCTTAATATTCTTCCGAAATTCCAAACTATACTTAAAACCATAATGATATATGTTTGTATCAGAACAAAATCTCCTACACTCACCATATTTTTCTTCCATAAATCAATTGCTAAAAAATACATTCCTATTTCCAAGCCCATTAATAAAAAAGATTGTATCGTTATAAAAACAACGTGAATATCCCAAGCTTTTTTCTTTAATTTTCTTAATCTTTCGGTTTTTTCAAAAAAGTTCTTATTTTCAAATTTATGACCATTAAATAACTTGATATTAATATTATTAGTAATTGTATCTGCCAAAACGCTACTAGCAGTAGTTTCTGCTTCGGTTTTATATATATCAAATTTCAGTTTATATTTAACAAATATGAAATTTATAGCCACAAAAATAAAAATACCCCCTAACATTCCTAATCCTAAAAAAATATTAACATTCGCCAAAACTAAAACTATCACAATTACATTAATCAAAGATGGTACGATATCGTAAAGAAGTTGGTCACATAAACTTTCAAAAGCACTAACGAAACCCTTAACTTTCTTAATAAGAGAACCAGTAAATGTATTGGAAAAATAGGCATAAGAATGTTTATGAATTCGAACAAAACAGAAATTATATAAATCAGTCATTACTTTTAACTCAAAAAAATTCATTGTAAAATCAAAAATTCGAAAAATTATCCATTTTGTCGCTTTTAGAATCGCCACTGTTATTAAAATCAAAAACAAGGATTTGATTATTAAATCTTTTTGATTGTCACCAACCACTAAAACATTAAAAAAATTCTTAATAAAAACAGGAATAATCGCATCTAACACTGACACCATAACCATCGCTGTTAATAAAAATATAAATACAAATTTATATTTAATAATTGCTTTCCAGTAATAATGAAGAGTCTTTTTAGTGTTATATTTCATTTTTTTTAGTGAAATCAATTATAGTATAATTACCCCATGAATCCTATTGTTGAAAATATCTATAATCAGTCTAAATTAAATTTTAAAAAAATAGTCCTTCCAGAAGGTAATGATCCTCGAGTTATAGAAGCCGCCAAAATAATTCGAGATCAAAAACTTGCCGACGTTATTGTTCTCGGTAAAAATGGCAATATTGATCCAGAAAGCTCTCCTCTCTTTAATCAATTCACTCAAACTCTTTTTGACCTTCGAAAAGAAAAAGGTTTAACCACTGAAGAAGCTAGTAAATTAGTTAAAAATCCCCTATATTTCGGCACATTAATGGTTCATCTTGATTTAGCTCATGGTATGATTGCCGGTTCAAACTGTACTACCGCTGATACTTTTAGACCAGCTCTTCAAATTATAAAAACTGCTCCAACTTCCAAAATAATTTCTAGTTTCTTTATGATGGAAACTAACAATCCAAATCTTGGAGAACAAGGCGTTTTATTTTTTTCCGATTGTGGTCTAAATTTAAATCCATCAGCTGAAGAATTATCCGAAATTGCCATTCAAACCGCCATTTCTTTCAAAACTCTAACTCAAAAAGAACCAAAAATTGCCATGCTTTCTTATTCCACTAATGGCAGTGGTAAAGGTGATACGGTTAATAAAGTAAAATTAGCTACCGAATTAGTAAAACAAAAAAATCCTGACTTAATTATTGAAGGTGAAATGCAAGCCGATGCTGCTCTTGTTCCCGAAATTTGCGATCGTAAATTTCCTGGAAACAAAATTCACGGCCAATCCAACATTTTAATCTTTCCCGATTTAAATTCCGGCAATATTGCCTATAAATTAGTTGAAAGAATTGCCAACGCCAAGGCTTTTGGACCGTTAGCTCAAGGCATTAAAAAACCTATTAACGATCTTTCTCGTGGTTGTAGTGTTGAAGATATTGTTGCTACTGTCGCTATCACTTCAGTTCAAATCTAATTTCCTGAAATCCCCGTCAAGATTATTCCTAAAACAGTTGCCGCTCCCACCCAAACAAAAACAATCCACGTTCTTTTAAATAATCTCCCTCTTAACTCGGCCTGCATTAAACCGCTGATTATATAAACTACCATCACTAAATAAATTGATCCTTTGAAAATACCCACTGGCCAAAAACTCAAAACCAACGCTATTTCTGACATTAGCAGAGATGGAATTAACACTTGATACCAAACATTTTTACTTTTTCCATCATCAGCCAATTCTATTGTCACGCTAAAAAAGATATACATAAAAATTACCATCGAAATTACAAAAACCAAAAGCATGTTTAACCAATAACTAAACTTAAAAGAAAAGAGGCTATTAAAACAAAAAAATGAGCTTAATAATAATAAAATTAGTCCAACGGTATAGGCTGATCGATAAAGCGGCGGAGTTCTAAATCCAATAGCTACCAAAAAAACATTTTCGACTAAAAACATAACATAACAAATAATCCCAAAAAACAAACTATACAAAGAAATTAATAATAAGTTTTGAGGCAATAAAATTGCAAACAAAGCAAAGCCTACAAAAAAAGCCACTGGCATTACTATTGACATTAATCGTATGTACATACTCTGATCAAACATAATTCCCAAACCAAACCAAAAACAAAAAACTATCAAAACAATTCCTACTAATAAACCATAATAATGGGATTCGTAGGGTAAATTTAAAAAGAAATAAAAACCTATTGTTGCTAATAAAGATGACAGGAAATATTTTATTCTCTTTGACATTAGTGAATTATACCTTTTTATAATCAAATCCAGCAAAAACATTTATTACATCATCATTTTCTTCCAATTCATCAATCATATCCATAATTTTAGCCACTTCTTCTTCTGAATTAAGTATGGTTGGATTGCTTGCTTTTAAAATCAATTCTGATCGCACTATTATTAAATTCATTTCCTCTATCTTTTTAGTCACCTCATTTAAATTATTTGGTTCTGTTAAAACAACATTTCCATCAAAATCAATTGCCCCAACATCAATCAAATCTAATTCCTGATCTTCTAAAATATCATTCTCTAATTCAATCTCCCCTACTCTCTTAAATTGAAACATAACCGAATTACTTTCTCCTAAATTTCCATTATAATTTCTAAAAATCAATTTAATTTCTCCCAAAATTCTGTTTTTATTATCCGTTTCAGCTTCCACTATCATTGGCACTCCAAAAGGACCATAACCTTCCAAAGTCACCGTCACTAAATTATCTTTCCTTTCTTCAAATCTAGAAATTAATCTATCAATATTTTCTTTTGGCATATTAACTTCTCTGGCTTTATCAATTGCCGCTTTTAACCCCACTCCATCCCTAATCGCCGTCATGATATTTTTTGAAACTCTAGTAAAAACTGAACTTCTCTTTTTATCTTGAGCCCCTTTTCGATTTTTAATATTTGACCATTTAGAATGTCCCGACATAGATATTATTAATAGGTATTATTAATTATTAATTATTAATTCTTAATTATTTTATGTAGCTTGAGTATTTTATCACCGAAGCTAAGTTATCACCAAAATATAATTCCAATTCATTTTCATTCAAACTAAAATCATATTTTTTATCACAATCAAAAATTTCATTAATCATTTTCCATCCATAAGTTTCTTCCACTTTGTCGCCATAAATCATCAAACATTTATCTATTTTTTCTTCATTATTATCTGTCGAAACAACCGAAAAACCAGACCATTCCAATCTTTTAGTCATAAAACTAGCCAAACCACTTTCACTGGTATTATTAAAAATCGACAGTCTCAATTCTTCATTATTTAATTTACTTTCCGAAAAATCTCTCATCATTATTTCATCTAAAAATAAATTATTTTCCATTAAATTTCTCTCTATTTTTTCTGGTTTCAACAACATTTTGTCATAATTAATTTTATATTTTAACCAACCAAAAAATCCTAAATAATCTATTAAAGTTGAATTTTTTTTCCAATCTTCAACTGAATTTAAAAATAAAATTTTGTCAGTTATAAATCCAAAATTGTACCAAAAAATATCTTCTGCCAAATCAGCTTTTTTCTCTTTTTCTAAAATATTTTTAACTTTAATATTATTAATCCACGACATTCCTTGTGGAATCCAAACGTCCACCTCTGTTCCTAAATTTAAGACATTAATCATTTTTCTTTCGTAAGAAATTGACACCAGTACTATTCCATCATCAGCAACTATTCCCATTTTATAGTCTAAATTTTGATTTCTATCTATCTTTTTTAAAAACCCAATTAAAATTAAGACTGCCAAACATAGCAATAATACTACCCCAAAAATTAATTTAAAATCTCTTTGTTTTTCAGTTTTGATATTCTTCATATTTTTTCAAAATTTCTTTCAACTCTTTCGGTAAATCTATTTTAATTGTCAATTCTTGACCACTAATTGGATGTCTAAAAATTATTTGATAAGCGTGTAAAAATGGTCTTTTTAAATCATCAATCATTTCCCATCCGTAAATTCTGTCACCTACTAATGGCCACCTCAAATGGCTAAAATGAACTCTGATTTGATGTGTTCTACCAGTTTTTAAATCCACTTCCAATAAACTATATATTTTTCCTTCTTTTTTGTATTTTTTAATTAGTTTAAATTTTGTTAAAGCTCTTTTTCCATCTTCATTAACTCCAAATTTAGCAAAAACATATTTTGATCTAGCAATCGGCATATCAATTGTCCCATCAAAAGAAACATCTCCCCCAACAAGACAATAATATTTTTTAGACAAACTCCTTTCTTTAAATTGTTTTTTTAAATTTAGAAGAGCTTCATCTGTTTTAGCTACCATTACTAAACCAGAAGTTCCTTTGTCTAACCGATGGATAATTCCATTTCTTGGTAGTTCATTTGGCCTAAATTTTCGTAAAAAATCCTCCAATGTCCCTTCCTCTCCTTTTCTCTCTTTTGTTGTTGTCATTAATGATGGTTTTTCCATCACCATCATGTCTTTATCTTCAAAAATTATTTTGACTTCTTCCATAATAAATCAATTAAACAAATTAAAACTCCTACCCCAATTATCCAATCATTAACATTATTGTAAAGTCCCAACCCTAAAAAATTCCAATAATCTCTTACATATCCAAAAATAATTCTCTCAGATAAATTTAAAAATCCGCCAATAAAAATAAAAATACAACCCACCCGCCATAACTGCGAAGCTGTGGGCGGGCCTTTTTTAATCGCCAAAAATAAAAACAAAATAACCAAAATAACACTTAATCCGATAAAAAACGGTCCACTTATTCCAAAACTTATTCCATAATTTTTAACCATAAAGCTAAAAACTACAATTCACTTTCTTTACTACATTTAATACAATTAGTTGCTTCTGGTTTAACTGCCAATCTATCAGTATCAATAATTTTTCCACATTTTTCACAAATACCATATTTGCCTATCTTCATTCGAGTTAAGGCTGTTCTAAATTGAGCAATCCGTTTACTTAAAAATTTAACTTTAACTTCATTATCAAAATGACCGATCTGTTCATCTAAATCCTCTTCCAATGAATTTTCCGAAGCTCTATTTTCATCAAAAAAAGGATCTTCTTTTTTTAATTGTTTTTTGTGTCTTTTAAGACGAACCAATTCTTTTTCTAAAAAAACCTTAATCGGTGATAATAATCTCATTGGAAAAGCTAAAATTGTTTCCTTTTTTTCTTTTGTCATATTATTTCCTTTTGTTAACCATTAAAAAATTAAAAACCTCACCTAAGATACACAATCCAACCAAAGAAATCAAACTGAGTATCCAATATGTAATCGAGTAAATTATATTATTTTTGAATACCATTTCTAAAGAACCTAAGGCTAAAAATACTAAAAAAGATGTCATTAAAAAAGCAAAACCTTTTTTACCACTCTTATACCAAACCAGTGATCGATATTTTTTCTTGGCCAATTTCGCCGCAAATAACATTAAAATTAACAAGAGTGAATAAACTCCAACCCTCAAATCAAAAGTGGCTCTCATAAATTCATCAATCATTAAAAAAGTCAAAAATATCAAAGTATTAATTAATCCATCTTCACAAAATGGTATAAATTTCCAGCTATTAACTCTAGAAAAGATAAAATTAACCAGCATTAACCCTAAAAAACCACCAATATAATTCATTCCCGGTTTATCCCAAACAGAAAACCAATTCATCCAGCTATCATTCCAAACTCCAAAATTAACTAATCCATAAGTAACTCTTCCTGCTACAAAAAAAACCAGTAAAGCTATCCAGGAATAATTGACAATTTTGTCTTCATCGTAGCTGTCCTTTAAATTTCTCCAAGTTAAATAAACAAAAAGTATAATTCCTAAAACTCTTACGATTCCTAAGTTCATATCTTATTTTACTACGATCTAACACCTACCGTCTAATATAACTAATTTTGTGCCGAAGGAGGGACTTGAACCCCCATGACATTGCTATCACACGCTCTTGAGGCGTGCGTGTCTACCATTCCACCACTTCGGCAAAGTAAAGTTATTATAACTTAATTTACTGCTTTTTCTCCACATCAAAGAAACTCACCTGTTTACCATTAAAATACAAACTAAAACTTCCAGTTGGACCATTTCGATGTTTTTCCACACTACAAGTTACCGCTTCTCTTATTTCTTCATCTTCTCTATATAAAAAGAACACCACATCAGCATCTTGTTCAATACTTCCCGACTCTCTTAAATCTGATAATTTTGGTCTCCCTCCTCTTGTCTCCATTGCCCTAGATAATTGAGCTAAGGCTAAGACTGGAACTTTTAATTCTCTGGCTAAATTTTTCAATCCTTGAGAAATTTCCGACACTTCTTGTACCCGATTATCTCGAGTACTTCCATGCATTAATTGTAAATAATCAACAATAATAAATTTAATTCCTTTATCAACTTGTAGTCTCCTAGCTTTGGTTCTTAATTCATTCACGGTTAATCCTGGTGTATCGTCAATATAAAGTGGCGCTTCGGCTAAAACACCCATCGCTTCCGATAAAGAATCAAAATCACCCACCGATAATTGTCCTGTTTTTAACCTCCAAGCATCAATTAATCCCTGTCTTACTAATAATCTATCAACTAATTCTTCCTTGCTCATTTCCAATGAAAACATACAAACTGGCAATTTTTTTTCTACCGCCACGTATCGAGCAATGTTTAATCCAAAAGCTGTTTTACCTACACCTGGTCGTGCTGCCAAAATTAACAAATTGCTTTCTTGCATTCCAGCCAATATATTATCTAATCCTTTAAAACCGCTTGGCACCCCCCTTAACCCATTTCCCATTTTTTGTAGTTCATCTAATCGATCAAAACTAGCCGTCAATACTTCTTTTAATGAAGTTGGAATCGATTTTAAATGTTTTTGTGATAAAGAAAAAATCTCTTGTTCAGCAATATCCAACAATTGATCTGTTGGTAAACCGGGGTCAAAAGCCTTTTCAGTAATTCTTCCAGACGCCGAAATTAATTCTCTTTTAGCTGATAATGATTTAATAATTTGACCATAACTTTCAACATTTGCCGCTGTTGGCACCTCACTTGCCAACCTAGTTAAAAATCCTTTACCTCCAATGTTTTTTAAAGCCTTAAATTCTTTTAATTTTTCCGCTACCGTCACAATGTCAATTGGCATTCTTTCTTCATAAAGCTTCATCATCGCTTCATAAATTTTGCCGTAATTTGAATTATAAAAATGTTCTGGTCTTAAAAATTCCGACACTGCCAAAACCGCATCATTATCAATTAGAACCGACCCTAAAACACAAATCTCAGCCTCTTCTGAACTTGGCGGTAATCTGATTAAATCTGTTGACATAACCGTATTATACCTTCTTTAAAACTTTCAGTTCCATTCCATCCGGCAAATCATCTTTATCAACTTTTAAAGATTCCACTGGATCTAGTCCTTCATGATCAGCTTGATCTAAAAATTTATCTAAATTAGTCTTATCTTCATCACTATAGCCAGTTGGAATTAAATAATTTATACCCCACTTTTTAGCCCAATCCAAAACTAATTTTCCACTATTACTATCTTTAATTAAAACTGGAGCAAATAATACATCAGCCGAATCAATTTTTTCAATTCTCTTATCGCTTAACGATTCATTCAAATCCCCTAAAAACACCATTTTGATTCCATCCATATGAATTATATAAATAGTATTTTCACCAACAGGATAGCCATTTATTTCTATTCCACCAACTTCATATTCTCCCGGAGCTCGAATCAAAATTTTATCGCTATCGAAACCCATTCCATCATATTTTTCTGCTGTAAATAAGAAAATTCTTGATGGATATTTAGCATCATTTCGACTTTCTTCGTTAGGATTAATCAAAACATTTTCTTTTTTACCTTTTAAATATATTGTTTGATTTTCTAAAATTTTTATTTCCATAAATCAATTCTATCATCAACTTTTGACTATTTGTGATATCATTTATATTACTCAAATGATAAAAGAATATCTTTTAGTAATTTTTCTAGGAACAATTTTAGGGTTTGGCATCACCGGCGGTTATTACGCCCTTCGTCAAAATAAACCTAAACAAAATGTCACCAACAATAACATATCACCTACTCCCACTATTACCGAAATTCAAATATCCAATCAAATCTCTGTTACTCCTTCAGTTTCCGCAACCAAAACTTACATTAATATCACTTCTCCAGAAAATGGAACTGTTCTTTCCACTTCTAAAACCAGCATTAAGGGAGATGTTAAACCAAGCAGCTTAGTTGTTATTTCCACTCCTTCTAAAACTTTTAGCGGAGAAGCCAATTCAAACGGTATTTTTAGTATTAATGTTGAACTTGATAGCGGTGTTAATTTAATAAAAATCAGCAGTATTGACTTGAATGATAATCAAGACGAAACAGAATTGACACTTACTTATTCAACTGCCAAAATTTAATTATGTATTTATTTTTATCTTTTATTTTTTCCATTTTTTTTCAACCAATTTTAGCCCAAGAGTCAACCATAACTCCAGTTTCTAATCAAGATCTAACCGAAGAAGTCAGAGAAATGGTCACTCAAAAAGTTAAAGAGATTCAGCAAGGTAGCTCTACCAACGCCTCTATCTCCACTACCATTCCGAAATCTCTCGTTGGTACAATTACTCAAATTGGAGACAGTCAATTTACGATTAACCATAAAAATGAAAATAAAGATATTATTATTACCAGTGACACTGTTTTTATCAACGAAAAACAAATTAAAACCAAATTCAACAGTCTTAAATCAGGTCAAGTAATTTTAGCTATGGGTTACTACGATCAGTTCAATAATTTTACCGCCAAAAGAATAGTTATTACTACCTCTGATGAGATTGAAAATAAAAATGAAATAGTTTTTGGTACCATTGCTGACATTTCTCAAACTTCAAATATTTTAGTTTTAATTCCTCTAAAAAATAAAAACACCCAATATCAAATTAAAACCGATTCCCAAACTAAAATTACCACCAAAAGCAATACCAGTTTGACTTTTGCTAAATTAAAATCTGGTCAAAAAGTTATTATAGTAATCCAACCTGATCCTAAAATTTCAAATACTTTCGATGCTTCTCAAATTATAACCCTTGATTCTACTACGGTTTCCCCCACCCCAACTCCTAAAAAATAATAAGACCTAAAATTCCGCCTTCATGTTAAAATAAACCACTTAATTAACTTTTTTTAATTTGACATTGGTCATTAGAAATTTTGATTTAAGTTTTAAATATATGGTGGTATTAGCTCAATTGGTTAGAGCGCAGCTCTGTGAAAGCTGAGGTTGCCGGTTCAAGTCCGGTATACCACCCCAATTATTTGTTTCAATTCCTTTTTCGATTTTGGTTGCAACATTGCGTCCAAACTTTCAATAAACTTTCCGTCTTTTTCAATCACTGGTTCTAGACAAAAATAATTATTATCAAAAATCTTATTATTTCCTTCTTCTAAAAATCCCGTCCATAATCTAGCATAATTAAAACCAGCTAATTGCCATTTAATTAAAGGCTTTCCGGGAACATCTAAATCGTTTAATTGTCTTAAATTTACAAAAGTACTTTCTTTTATACCTAAACTTAAGTCAAAATTATTTAATGTCGCCCCTTGCCACCCCAAATCACTTGACCAATAATTATGTATGGCCATGTTAAATGGTTTTTCTTCTTCACTTTTATTTTCAATTACTATTTTTTGAATAAAATAATCATTATTAAGAGAAAATATTTGTTGGACTCTTAACCCGTCAATTTCGCATTCAATCTCTAATAAGTCTTCCAGTTGTTGAATTAAATTCCATTTTGCATTTCTAAAAGGACCATGAAAAATAAAACCATATTTTTCCACTCCATCGTCAGCAAAATTAGGAATACAAACATGAGTATTTCCCTGCTTTCCATCAATTCTAAAAAAACTTCCCAAAATTAAAATACCTTTATTTTTAAGGCTACAAATTCTTCCCCCATCCAAATCGATTATTAATTCCCAAAAACCAAAATCTAACTGAATTGTATTCATTACCTGTATTTTACATTAATTAATGATTTTCACCAAATTATTTGACTTATTTAAGATTAACGATAAAATACACCTAAATGACAAAATTTTGTCTAATTAAAAACCATCAACATACCGTGGGTACCAAAACCGCGGGGTTTTTGAGTGCCTAGAATTTTTTTTAAATAATTAATTAAATCCCCGCTCCCCGCGGGGATTTTTCGTATAAATAGATCTAATTTTTCGTTTCTTTAGGTGAAATTTTGAACGAAGTAATAAAATTTTCATAAAGACACGACTCCGGTTTACCGGAGCATAACAAATTTGCCTATTTATACGACCCCGCAACTGCGGGGTATATGATTCCGACTTATCGGAACAAATAATTATTAAATGTTAAAATCAACTATGAATCAATCAAATATTAAACCACAAACCCTAAAAGGTTTCCGAGATTTTTTGCCAAAAGACATGGCTATCCGTAATTATGTCAAAAATACCTTAATTGAAATTTTTGAAACTTACGGCTTTCAACCCGTCGAAACTCCAGCTCTAGAATATGCCTCAGTTTTAAAAGGTAAGTCTAGCCAAGAAACTGACGAAAAATTAGGTTATTTTTTTAAAGATAATGGCGATCGCGAAATCGGACTTCGTTACGATTTAACTATTCCTATTTCCAAAGTTTTAGCTATTTATAATAATGAAATTCAACTTCCTTTTAAGCGTTATCAAGTCCAACCAGTTTGGCGCGCCGAAAATACTCAAAAAGGTCGTTATCGAGAATTTATCCAGTGTGATATAGATATTTTTGGCACTACCTCCCCTATTGCTGACGCCGAAATTATTTCTATAATCTATGCTGGCACTCAAAAATTAAATTTCAAAAACGCCATTATTAAAATTAACAGCCGATCTATTCTTTTAGACATTCTAGCCAAAAGTAACATCCAAAACAACCAAAGTTTTGTACTCCAATCTATCGATAAATTAGACAAAATTGGCGAGAATGGAGTAAAAGATGAGCTCACCTCCAAAGGCCTATCAAACACTCAAATAACTGACATTTTTAAATATATCAAAACAGCTCAACCAGATGAAAATTTAAAACAGGTTTTTGCTAATTTAAAATCTTTAAACATCCCCGATACCGCTTATATTTTCGATCCAACTCTCGTTCGTGGCTGTGATTATTACACTGGTACTATTTTCGAAGTCCAAGTCACCGAGCCAAAAGTTGGTTCTATTGGTGGCGGTGGTCGCTACGATAAATTAATTTCCACTCTTGGCGGTCCCGATATTCCCGCCGTCGGTTTTGCATTTGGTTTTGAGCGAGTCGTTGATGTTATTCAAGAATTAAATCTTTTACCAGAAGAAATTAGTCAGTCAAAAATAAAAATTTTAGTTGCCAATTTTGGATCAGAAACAGAAACCGATATCTTGAATTTAGTTTCTAAACTTCGAGATCAAAATATTTCTTCCATAATTTATCCAGACGCTGATAAACTTGGAAAACAAATCAAATATGCCGACAGTATGGGTATTCCTTACATTGCCATCATCGGCACAGACGAAGCCAAAAATAACCAAATCACTCTCAAAAATCTCAAAACTACTGAACAAAAATTAGTTAATTTTGAAGAATTAATCAAAATTTTAAAAAAATAGAACTATCTGCTATAATAAACCCTATGAAACAAGGAATTCATCCTCAATATTTTGACAAATGTCAAGTTAATTGCGTTTGTGGTAATAGATTTACCACCGGTTCAACTTTAGAAAAAATCGACGTTGAAGTTTGTTCTAAATGTCATCCTTTCTTTACTGGTCAACAAAAATTCGTTGACATTAAAGGAAGAATTGATAAGTTCAATGAAAAAGTTGGACAGGGCAAAAAATACGCCACTGCTAAAGCTGCTAAAAAAGAAGTCAAAAAATCAAACTAGCCATTCTAAAAACCGTTTATATTTACAGTAAATATGGCGGTTTTTTTTATTATAATTTATTAAATATTAGAAATTAGATATTAGAAATTTAGATTTATGCCTACTCTTAACCCTAACATTGCCATTATGGAATTTCATCCCGGTCCAGGCGGGCAAGAAGCCTCTCTTTGGGCTCAAGATTTAATGAACATGTATATTCGCTACGCCAATAAAGTTGGTTGGAAAGTTCGTCAAATCGACGGTTTTATTATTCAAATATCCGGGTTTGATGCTTATAACCAATTAAAATACGAAGCTGGCACTCATCGTGTTCAACGAATTCCTATTACTGAAAAACGTGGTCGTCTTCAAACCTCTACTGCCTCTATCGCTATCATGCCTCAAATCGACTCTAAAGAAGTTAATTTTAGAATGGAAGATGTCACCATCACCGCTTGTCGTGCTGGTGGCAATGGTGGTCAAAACGTTAATAAAGTTTCCACCGCTATTCATTTAGTTCATAAACCTACTGGTTTAATGTTTGATGTTCGCACTGAGCGTTATCAACAACAAAACCGAGAAATTGCTCTCGAGTTACTTAAAAATAAACTTTATCAGATCGAAGAAGAAAAACGCGCCTCTCAAGTCTCTGCTGGACGTTCTAATATCAGTCAATCAACTCGGGCTGATAAAATCAGAACATATAATTACCCCAGAAATCAAGTAAAAGACCATAGGATAGAGAAATCTTTTAACAACTTAGATAGCATTATGCAAGGCAATTTAGATGATTTACTGCTCGAGCTCACCGTTCTCGACCAACCAGTTGAAGAAAAGAAAAATTAACTCTCCTTCTTCTCCAAAGTCACACTTATTTTCTGTTCGCTTTTGTCTCGCCAAATAGTCACTTCAATCACCTGTCCAATCTTTTTCTTATTAACCACCTTAACTAAGTCCCCACTATCACTGTCAACTAATTTTTCTCCGTCAACTGTCATGATAATATCACCAACTCTAATTCCAGCTTTTCTGGCCGGACTGTTGTCAGAAATTGACTGCACCCACGCCCCTGCTACTATTTTATTTTTTATTGCCGCTTCTTGATTAACCATTTTATATCCCACTCCTAAATACGGCCTTTCAAACTCGCCCGTCGTTCTAAAATATTCAATTGATTCTTTTGCTAAATTTATTGGCAAGGCAAAACCAATATTTTGACCATTAGCCGACACTGCCACATTAACCCCAATCACTTGCCCGCCTGAATTAAATAATGGGCCACCGGAATTTCCTGGGTTAATCGCCGCATCAGTCTGAATTACATTTTCTAATTTTTCTAAACTATCATTTGATCCGGCGGTAATTCCCCTACCTAAACCCGAGACCACTCCTGTCGTTACTGTCGACCTAAATTCACCCAAAGCCGTTCCAATTGCAATTACTGATTGTCCAACCTTCAATTTATCGGAATCTCCCAATTCTACTGCCTTTAAACCAGTTTTTTCTACCTTAAGTATGGCTAAATCATTTAGTGGATCTCGATAAATATTTTTAACCTCAACTATTTCATCTTTGCCAATTACCACCTTATATTTAAGCGTCGTATCCGCCACCACATGTTTATTAGTCACAATTAGACCATCATTACTAACAATAAATCCCGTTCCCAAATCTTTTTCTGTTCTAATTGTCACTACACTTAAAGTTGATTCTTCCACCACTTTTGTCACTACCGATTCTTCATTTACAATTTGTGTTTTAGTTATATTTACAATTTCTTTTTTGAATCCAAATTTAAAAACCAAAAACATAACTACGACTCCCAAAACTAATCCAACAATAAATCCTTTTTTCATTTTTTATTCTAAAACTACTTGTAATGCCTTATCTAATTGGACATCAGTTTTATCAGCTTCACTCGTCTTTACTTCTATATCAGGTGTTATTCCTTCCTTGTGTATATTCGCTCCGTTTGGCAATAACCATTTAGCGATAGTTACATGTAAACCACTACCGTCAGAAAAATCTTCTGGCTGTTGAACCGTACCCTTTCCAAAACTTTTTACTCCCACTAATTTAGCTCGATTATAATCTTTTAAAGCTCCTGCTAAAATCTCCGACGCTGACGCTGAACCCCCATTTATTAACACCACTAATTTATCGTTCAAAAAATTACCTCTATTAGCTTCGACATCATACTTTTGCTCACTTCCGTCTGAAGATTTTTGAGTCACAATTGTTCCAGTTTTTACAAAATCAGAAGCCACTAATACACTAGCTTGTAAAAACCCACCTGGATTATTTCTCAAATCTAAAACAATGCCTCCTAGATTTTTTTCTTCTTTAATTTCGGCAACTTTTTTTGGCCAGTCAGTGAATAAAGTTTCAGTAAATTGGCTAATAGCTACCACCGCCACCTTTTTTCCATTTTTTTCCTTCCATTCCAAAGTTATATTTGGTACCACAATATTTTCTCTTATTAAGACCACATCAAAGTAATCACTTTTACCTTCTCGATACATTTTTAAAGTCACTTCAGTTCCAATCTTTCCTCTAATTAATCTCACCGCTTCATCCAAAGTAATATCAGTAGTATCTTTATCAACGTTATTTTGTTTGTCAGTAATGTGCAAGATTAAATCTCCAGCCTTAACTCCCGCCTTTTCGGCCGGAGTCCCTTTTAATGGTGTCATCACTGCCAAAGTTTTATCTTTATAGCCCAAAGAAATTCCCACACCACCAAATTCCCCTGCTAAAGTTTCATTAGTGCTTTTATTTTCTTCTGGAGTTAAAAACACTGTATAGGGATCATCTAATGCCGCCACCATACCTTTAATTGCTCCATATTGTAAATCTTTATCAACCATTTTATCTTTTTCTAAAAATACTCTACTCAACTCATTCTTTACTTTCCACATCAAAGTCAAGTTCAGCTTATCTCCAGTGCTGCTTATTTCCACTCCAGAAGTTTCTTTTCCAATTTTAAAACTAACCAAAGAAACAACCGACAACAAGGCCAAAATTACAAAAAGATTTCTAATATTTTTAAATTTCATCATTTATTCTAACACTATTAATACAATATCCATCTTTGCATTTACTAGCATTTTTTTTGTTTTTCCAATATTTTCTTCCATAAAGTCATCCCAAACTGATTTCTCTAGTCTTAATACTGGTAAATTAATATCTAATTCTTTAATTTCTTCACTCCCCAATACCACTACCGCTTTTACCCCCACCACTTGAGCTTTTAATAAAAAAGATTTATTTAAATTATTAGTAAATAAAATACTACCTTCTAATTCATAATCCAAAAATTTAGTATCATTAATAATTCTTATTTCACCTTCTCCCCAAGCTTTTAATCCATTTAAACCCTGTCCGACATATTCCTTTGCTTTAAATTTTAAAACCATTTTTCCTTCCTCTATTTTTTCCACCTTAGCTTCAATTGGCGAAAAAATTTCTCTTTTTTCGTCTTCAATTCTTTCTATTTTTAAATTTTTGAATTCATCAAATCCTAAACAAATTCCTGTCAACGGAAAACATATTTTATTTTTAAAAATTCCTACTTTATAAAACAACTCACCTGCTTGAACCATTTTTTCTTTAAAAAAAGTATTTAGTTCTTCTCTTTTTTCTTCACTCATTTTAGACAAATTACCAGCATAATTAAAAGTTTCCACTTTATGACTATTAAAAACAGCCAATTTTTGCCCCGTTTCCACCTCATCTCCCACTTTAACTAAAACCTTAGCGTTAAGTGGTATTTTAATTGTCCATGTTCCTTTATCTTTCGACTTCATTATTACATTATAACCAAAAACCCTCTCCGATGTACACCAGAGAGGGTTTTAAATTTAAAAAATAAATGAAATTTATTCTTGGGTTGTAAAAGGCAATAAGGCTAAATGTCTAGCTTGTTTAATTGCTTTAACTAATTTTCTTTGATGCCTAGAACAGGTACCACTAAATTGAGCTCCAATAATTCTAGATCTGGCAGACAAATATTCTTTCATTTTTTCATAATTCTGCCAAACTGGAGTAGTTTTAGTTTTACAAAAAACACAACCTTTTTCTCGGCCTCTTCTTTTTGCTATTAAAATAGAATCTTTTTTACTTTTCTTAATCATATTTTCTCCTTAAAAAGGCATTTCTTCAGCCTTTTTTTCTTCAGTAACTGGAATTTCACCTAAATCATCTGGAATAACAATATCTTCAATTGCTGCTTCTTGGTTTTCTATAATTGGCATATCAGCCTCACCACCTAAATCACCATTCATACCATGTTCAGCATTATTACCTTTATTATCAAGGATGATCATATCATCAATAATAACTTCAGCAATTTGTTTTTTGTTATTTTCTTGATCGACAAAATCTCTATATTGAATTCTACCGTCAACATAAACCCTACGACCTTTTGATAAAAGTTGTGAACAAATTTCAGCTAATTTATTCCAAGCTACAATTCGATGGAATTGAGCATCTTCTTTTCTTTCACCTTGTTTAGTCACCCAAACTCTGTTGGTAGCCAAACCAAAAGAAACTACCGCCATACCGGCTGGAGTATATCTTAACTCTGGATCACGAGTTAAGTTACCTATTAACATGACTCTGTTTAGACATCTACTTGGCATATGTGTTTTTTACCCCGCTACTGCGGGGCCCCCGTTTAAATTTTTAAAATTAAATAACGAATAACATTTATTTCTCTATCTAATAAAAGATTAAACTCTTTTATTTTTAAAGGTTCTTTAGAATTTACATCTAAAACCCAAAAATCACCTTTATTATTATCTTTGATTTCGTAAGCTAAATCTTTAAGACCCATGTGGTCTTTATTTGATATTTCAACGTTATTACTTTCTAACCAAGAATAAGCTTTCGCTAAAACTTTTTCTTTGTCTTCGGTTTTTGGATTTAAAACCAAAATTATTTGATATTGATATTTGTTTTCTTTCATGAACTAATTAGATTAACATATTAAGCGTAATTTGACAATTACGTTATTGGTGTTATTTTACATTGATTTTCCAAATCTTCAACTAGATAACCTTTCTTTTTAATAATTTCCCTTAATCTGTCTGATTCTGTCCAATTTTTATTTTCTCTTTCTTTCTTTCTTTCTTCCACTAATTTTAAAATTTCCTCGGGAATTTTTTCTTCAATTATCTCTTTATCCAAATTTAAACCTAAAACTTTATCAAAATCCAAAATTGTAGCCCATTTTTCTTCTGGATTTAAATCTGATTTAATTACTTTCCACACTAATGCCAAAACTTCTGGCATCGCCAAATCGTTAGAAATCAAATCCACAAATTCTTTCTTAAATGCTTGGTTGACTTGATAAACTTGATGAACTTTATAACTTTTTAACTTATTTAAAGCTGTCCCCGCCGCCTTTAATGAATCTATCGAAAATTCCAATCCTTTTCGATAATGCGAACCCAAAATCATATATCTTAAAACCATTGGATCAAATCCCATTTCTTTCAAATCAAAAACAGTATAAAGTCCACCACTTGATTTGCTAATTTTCGATCCTCCAAAAGTAATAAACGCATTATGCATCCAATAATTACTAGTATTATGATCAAAAGCACCACATCCTTGAGCAATTTCATTAGTATGATGAACTGAAATATGATCTTCTCCACCAGTATGAATATCAAAAGTTTCACCTAAATATTTAGTTGACATGGCCGTACATTCAATATGCCAACCTGGAAAACCTATTCCCCAAGGGCTTTCCCATTCCATTTGACGACGTTTTGCGTCGTCATCCTGAGCAGAGTCGAAGGATCTTCCTTTAGGATATGAAAATTTCCATAAAGCAAAATCACTTGTATTTCTTTTTTCTTGGTTAATTTCTACTCTCGCCCCCTCTTTTAATTTTTCCAAATTTAAATTAGCAAATTTTCCATAATCAGCAAATTTTGATGTGTCAAAATAAATTCCATCACTTATTTTATAAGTAAAACCATTGTCTTCTATTTTTTTAATCAAATCAATTTGCTCTTGAATATGGTCAGTCGCTCTCGGCATTTTCCAAGGCAACTCAATATTTAATTCGGATAAATTTTCCAAAAATTCATTTTCATATTTCTTAGCAATTTCCCAAACCGACATTCCCTCTTTTCTAGAACCTTTTTCCATTTTATCTTCTCCACTATCTGCATCCGAAGTTAAATGACCAACATCTGTAATGTTTATTACATTATTAACTTTATACCCCAGATATTTAAAAGTTCTTACCAGTACATCCCAACAAACATAAGCATACATATTGCCGATGTGAGGGCTGGAATAAACTGTCGGTCCACAAGAATAAATTCCAACTTCATTTTCTTTAATTGGTTTAAATTCCTCTTTCTGCCTGGTTAAAGTATTATAAATTTTCATCTTCTAATCTATTTTACCCTTAAATTCAGCCGTTTGCGACATTTGACTTGGATCTGGTTGTTGAGTTTTATGTTTATTTCCACCTTTATCTATATGTTGTTTTTTAGGTTGCATATTTTCCATATCAGCCGCCATTTGTTGTTGTCGCTCCCACTCTTTTTTTTCCTTTAATTTTTCAAAATATTTTTCTTTTTCTTCTTCCTCTTTTTCCTTTTGATTTCTTATTCTTTCCATTTCATTTTCCACTGGTCTACCTTGTCCGCCGAAGCCTTGGCGAAGGCGGGCCATCTCTTCTTGTTTTTTTCTTTCATCTTCCGCTTTTTTTTGAGCCATCTCCTGATCATTTAATGGTTTGACATCACCTAAAAGTTCCTGAGCCGTAATTGTTGGATCAAGTATTTTTCCAGTATTTTCAATCAACTTCTCCACTGTTTCCTGTCCCAATTGACCTAACCCTTTTCCAACATTTTTAATTATCATTACTAATTATTAATTCTTAATTATTAATTATATCTCCCTTCGTCCTTCCATTGCTCTACTCAAAGTAGCCTGATCAGCATATTCCAAGTCAGCTCCCATTGGCAATCCACTGCCAATTCTTGAAATTTTAACGTTTGCTTTGTTTAAATTTTCTATTTTTTTCTTAATATATAAAGCCGTCGCTTCACCTTCCATGGTTGGATTAGTCGCCAAAATAATTTCAAGTTCATCCGCAGTCTCGCCACTGCGGGACATATCCCCTTCAATTCTATTAATTAATTCATCAATTCTTAAATCATCCGGACTCACATGTTCCAATGGATTTACTACTCCACCTAAAACATGATAAATACCTTTAAATCCTCCCACATTCTCAATCGCCATTACATCAATTGCCCTTTCCACCACACAAATCATCTTTCTATTTCTTTTTTCATCTTCACAAATTGAACATAATTCCCCTTCACAAACAGAAAAACATTTTTTACAAATTTTAATTTCTTTTTTAATTGCCAACAACGATTTGGCAATTTCCATCACATAAGATTCTGGTGTATTTATTAAATAAAAAACCAATCTATTGGCACTTTTTGGACCAATCCCCGGCAATCTCTCAAACGCCGCAATCAAATTTTTAATACTTTTTGGTAACTCCGCCACTATTATTAATTCTTAATTATTAATTATTAATTAAAACAACCCCTCCAACCCTCCCATATTTTTCATTCTCTTAGCTGCCATTTCTTGCGATTTTTTCAAAGCTTTATTAATAGTATCCACTAAAATTTTGTTTTCCACCCCATTCACTGACAAAAATTTAATTTTTTGGTCTCCGGTTACCACCACTTTAATTCCACTTTCTTCAATTTCAATTGATTCTGCCTCAATTGCTTTTTTTAATTTAAAAGCCTGGGCTAACATTTTTGCTTTATCAAACATAATTTTTTTATTAAAAAATAATCTAAACCCATTATATATTAGAAATTGGAAATTAGAAATTTAGATTTATCCAAATATTTCTTTGGCCACATCATAAATATCTCCATTTCCGGCTTTATTCTCATTTTTATTTTCCAATAATTTATCACTCACATTTTCCATCGGAGTATCATTTCCAATCACCAATGGTTCTTTTTTATTTTTTGCTAAGACACATTCAAAACCTAAGTTTATTCCAAATACTTTTGTCACTCCATCTTCCACTATTTTTCTATTCCTACTTTCTTCCAATCTGTCTTTATGAAATGGATAAAAAACTTCCAAGACCAAGATATTTCCTTTAACTGATTTTGGTTTAGATGCCCTTAAAAATGCTTCCACTGAATAATTACAACATTTAATTGCCGACAATAAATTACCCCACTTTTCCACTATTTCCTCTATCATCAATGGCCCACTACATTGTTGCTCGTCCACTATTTCTTCAATTACTTCTTCTTCAGTCTTTATTTCCTTAACTTTCACTTCCTCGTTCTTTACCTCTTCAGTCTTTTTTTTTTCTTCAGATTCTTGCCCGCCCTTTTCAAGGGAGGGTTGGGTGGGTTTCGATTTTATAAACTCAACCACTACCAATTCCATCGGTAATTGATCTATTTCCACCTCTTTTTCTTGTTTTGATGCTTTTATCAAAAGACTCATTAAAAATTCAGATTCTTCCAAATTAATTCCATCTGCTTTTTTATCTCCAATTCCACAAAAAGCCAAAATTTTCTTCTGAAAATAATTCATCAAGTTTAATCTAAAACTAGAAAAATCTATTCCATCATTGGCCATTTTTTCTAATTTTTCCAAAATTAATTTTATTTCTCCGTTGCTTAAATCTTTATCAAAGTCTTCTGCATTATAGCTACCACTTTTACCTGAATAAAAATTAAAAACATCTTCTGTATTTAATTTTTTCCCTAATTGTAGGTATAATTCATTAAAATTTCTTTGTAGATTTCTAAAACTACCATCACTTTTTTCCGCAATAAAATCAATAGCTTCCTTTGCAATTTCAATTTCTTCTCCTTCAATAATCTTCTTCAATGAATTAATCAAACTATCTTTTCCCCCTTTCCTAAAATCAACTCTAACTAATCTTGATAAAACAGTATCCGGAATTTTATCAGGATCAGTAGTACATAAAACAAAGATAGTGTGTTTTGGTGGTTCTTCTATTAGTTTTAATAACGCATTAAAAGCATCCTTAGTCATCATATGAACTTCGTCAATAATGAAGACTTTTTTAGTTAATTTACTTGGTAATAGATAAGCTTTATCTTTCAAGCTTCTAACATCTTCAATTCCCCTGTTTGAAGCCGCATCCATCTCAATAACATCCATCGCTCCGCCTTTTATTATTTCTTTACAATTATCACATTTTCCACAAGGATCGCCATCTTTTAAATCATTGCAATTAACCGCTCTGGCTAAAATTCTAGCTGCCGATGTTTTTCCTGAGCCTTTAGGTCCAGAAAACAAAAACGATTGCGGAACATCTTTGGCTGATAAATATTTTTTCAAATTTTCAGCCACATCAGTCAAATCCAAATCAGAAAATTTAATTGGTCTATATTTTAAGTGAAAAACCGACATTAAAAGATTAAACCAAAATCACTCCCTTTTTACAATAATAGGAACTGTATCAGAAAAAAAATTCTAAATCTAAATTTCCAATTTCTAAAATTTTGTCATTAGAAATTAGAAATTAAATATTAGATATTTTATTTCAGAAGATTCTCCACTCCATGTACCAACCACGAATACAAAACCGTTTCCAAATCTGATTTCTGAAATTTAACCTCATATTTCAATTTTTGAGTACAAATCACAATATCTCCCAATCTTGTTTTTCCGTCAGCATCTTTTTCAGTTGACATCGGAAAACCCAAAACTTGGGGATAATAATCCTTTTGACGATAATTTATATTTAAATCTCTGGCTTTTTTTCGTCCCACAAAATAAACACTCAGTTCCACATTTTCTTTATACCCTTTTTCTTCAAGCGCTTTTTGTGCCAATCTTTCCACTAAAAAATTATCCAATCCAAAATTTTTATTACTATTTATTAAAATAATATTTTCCATGTCTACGATCTAAAATCAACGATCTAATATCTCTTTTACTATTCTCGAAATCACACTACCATCTACCATCCCACCTGTTTTCATCATTACTTCTTTCATAATCATTCCAAAATTATTTCCTTTTTCATTTATTGCCTGTTCTACAATTTCAGTCACTTTATCTTCACTAATTTCTGATGGCAAATATTCCTTTACTATTTTTATTTCATAATCCAATTGATCCACTAAATCTTGACGAGAAGCTTTTAAAAACATTTCTTTAGATTCTTCCTTGTTTTTAAGTTCTTTTCTAATAACATTCAATTCTTCAGCTTCGGTCAAACCGTCGGGTGGCAATTGCATTTCTTTTTTATCAATTAATGAAATTACAAAACGCAATACCTCCACCCGTTTGTTATCACGGTTTTTCAAAGCATCAAAACTATCTTGTTTTAATTTATTTCGTATCATGTCTTCTTGAACTTTTTGCTTTTCGGCGGCATTTATCTCGCCAAACGAGTATCTTTTTTAGAGCATATCTTTTTTCGGAAGGTTTCATATAAGAAGCTCTTTTTCTAACTTCCTCAGTAATATCCTCTTCCACACAAAGTCTCCTAAATTTTCCGATAATATCGTCTTTCGATTCACCTTTATTTTTCTTTACTATAATTGGCATTAATAACTAGCACCTCCTTTTTTTTATTCCTCTATTTTATCACAAGTTATGGTTTACTAGCAGCTTTTGTTGGAGTTATAGTCAATTTTCCTCTCGAACACAAAATATAATCAAGACTATTTATTACTTTATCTTTATTGTAATCAGTTGTTTGGTTACAAGTTCCAGCCGACGAAGAAGCTCCAACTGGTAAAGTCACTACCGGAATTATAGTTGGAACTATAGTGGGAACTACTGTCGGCGTTACGGTTGCTACTTTATTCTTAAAAGTAAACATCATTCCCCCATTATCATAAGTATTACCACCAGCTTCAATTTTATAATAATAAGTTGCCACACTAGGTGATATTGATAATGAAACATTATGATCAGTAGTTTCATTTTCTTCTATTGCCATTAAAGGCGTACTAGCCGCATTAGTTCCATATAAAACTGAAGAAACCACTGATTTACCTGTTGTCCAAGAAATTGTTGCTGTTTTACCATCAGCACTGACAACAACTGCTGGAGTATCTTGCGGTTCATAGTCGGTCGTCGCTCCACTCATAAAAGTTTTAGCCACTTTTACACCCAAAACTGACAAAATTATACCTAAAATTAGGATAGCAAAGATAATAATAGTTTTTAAATTAATTTTTCCTTTCATAAAACTCCTAAAAATAAAGCCGAAGCTAAACCAACAACTCCAAAAATTATTAAACCAATAGTTGCCCCAATTGATCCTGCTTGAGGTAAAGTTGTCGTTGTGGTAATTATAGGTGTAGGAGTAGGTGTAAGCGTAGATGTTGCCGTCGAAGTGGATTCAGTGATCGTCGGTGTTGGATTTGGTGTTGTTGGGGTTGGTTCTGTTGTTGACCCCGCCGCAATTACATAAGACCCCAAACTATTGTCGCTACAACTTATCACATCATTAATATCTGAATTAAAAATATTTGAATCAACTGTCGATCCAGGACTACAAATAAAACTCAAAGCTGCTGTTCCAACCGCCTTTGCTCTAAAAGTTACCACTGCCAACTCTCCATTTATTGGCACATCACTAAAAGCATTCATATTAGTCATCACACAAGAAAATTGAAAAGTACCCGCCGCATTATCAAAGACAGGAGTCATCTCAAAAGGAAAAGCGGGAGTTGCTGATTTAACGATACTCACCACTTCTATTTTAGAACTATCAAAAGTTGACCAGACATCAACCGCACTTGATTTTTCCGTCTCAGAATTAACTCCAATCGAAACAGTAAAAGTAGATCCATTTGTATAATTACCACTAATAGGAGTTAGTGTTAATCTTGGAGCCGCTGCCACTGCCCCTGCACATGCTGTTGCCAACACTGTAGTAAGAACAAAAGCTATAATATTTAAGGCAGTTTTTTTCATTTTATTTTATTAATTCTATTTCTAATTTACTGCTAGTAAAAAATAATCCACTATTAGTATTTTTATCTACAAACATAGTAACAGAATTACCCTCACTATCACCAGTACTAATTTCAAAAGAAGATAGACCAGCTATCTTAGGAGTTACATTAAAAGTCAATAAAGTCATCTCGTTATCTTTTGCAAAAGCCATCCCGTCTTTGTCTACAAACAAATAATTCATTACTATTACATCTTTTTTATCACTAACCTTTATTAAAGCGGGTGTCACTAAATCTTTAGATGAAACTAAATTCGAAATATTAACCATTGATGGATCAAATTTCACATACAAATCAAGAGCGTCTAAATCATAATTATCTTTTGGTGTTAGTTTAACTAAAACTTTGTATTTTTTTCCAATTTTCATTTGAGTCTCATCTGTTGAAAAATTTATATCAAAAGAATTAACTTTTTCCTCTTCTATTACTGTCACTGTTGGGGTTGCTTTATCAACTACTGTTGTCATTTTAGTACTTTTTTCCAAACTAGAAACTAAGACAATACTTTCAACGATAATTATCACCGCTATCACCGGTACCAGTATTCTAATTATTTTATTATTCATTTATTTTAATTAAGTTAACTTTTAATATGTTTGACCATTAATCTCTTTTAGCGAATCTATCATCAATCTAATATCACCAGCATTAACTTGGCAATCACCGTTTAAATCACCTTCAAGATTAGTGCCATCAGCCACCGCAGATACTAAATTAGCCGCTTTAGCCTTAAGATAAGAATAATCACGGCCATCAATTTTTCCATCTGGAGTCCCAGCAATTTCACCTGTTACATCACCAGCTAATAATGGAAAGTTAGACAAATCATAATTATTAATTCCTTTATTTAGAACTAAACCACCAGCCAATTCAGGATACCATCTAGACTGATTATTTTCTCCATATTTAACAAAAATATGTTTAGGACCAGTCAAAAAGAAAGCTGACTTAGCTATACCAGTATTTGGAATATTAGTTACAGTTACACTAAAATCATAAACAATTTCTCCTCGGCTATTAACCGCAGTAGTTTGAGTTGGGTAACCAGTCAAAATTCCACCCACGGCCGTATTATCAGCACTATTAACAAACTTTATTTTTGCCAACCAGTTGTCTTTAGCACATTGACCATTACCACTTTTAACTCCAGCAAAAGCCATTTTGATATTAACCAAAGCCTGACCACTAGATAACGTTGGAGTAGCAGTTGGAATCAAAGTTGGAACAACAGTTGGAGTAGCAGTTGGAATCAAAGTTGGAACAACAGTTGGAGTAGCAGTTGGAATCAAAGTTGGAACAACAGTTGGAGTAGTAACATTACATTCACCAGTAGTATTATTACAACCCAAGGTTCCGCAATTAGTATCAGTTTCCCAACCAGTTCCAGTTGAATTACACCTTTGTAAAATATTACCAGAACATTGTTTATCTCCCGGAGTACAAACATAATTCATTTTATTACATTCTTTAGTAGTTGCATTACAACCCAAACCAGCGCAATCAATTATTGTCCAACCACTACCATCACTTTTACATACTTCCGCATTATATTGAGAACATCTTTTTTCTCCAGATCTACAAACAGTTGAAATTGTTGAATTTATCGTATAATTTACACTTGGAGTACTTGCTGCTTTCATTAATCCATCTGTAGCATTAGAAAAATTCTTTATAGTACTATCAAAAACCAATGCCCCACTACCAACACTTATTGCCTTAAGACTAAAAGTTCCCAAAAGAATCTTGCCAGTCAAAGACTTACCTGAAGCCAACACTGCATATTCCAAACAATTATTACTTATCGTTTTTTTAGCCACATCGGTAAAATCTGTACCTTTAATTATTCCGCTATCAGTTAACAATAATTTATCTCCATAACAAAATTTAACCTCTGCCGCATCAAAATTTTTGGTTGTATTTAAATACAACTTAAAAGTTAAACTTTCGTTTACCTTTTTAGAAGTTAAATCACTTGACTCAAATGTCATAGAACTTCCAGTCACAACTCCATCACCAGTTCCACCTCCGCCAATCGTTACTACCGCTCCAATCACCTCATCAATCGGAATATTAACATCATTGTTAACTGGTTCCCCTGCTATTAAAGATTCAGTTTGAGAAATGGTTAGGTTGCCATTCTTTTTAATTTTAAAAGTTACATTAGCAAATTGAAAACTACCTGTTGGTAACTGATCAATTGTTGCTGATGCTTCTAATCTCTTTGAGATAGTTAAACAATTATTTGAAATTGTTTTAGAATTCTCAACTGTCAGTGGGCCAACATTAGTAACACTAGCTACATCAGTAGTTAAAGCATCACCATAACATAATTTAACTTTAGCTGTGCTTACCTTTCTGTGAGTGTCAATAAATATTCCAACTGTGACTGTATCATCTACTGCTCCCGAAATGGTTGTTGAGGAGAGTCTGATGGTTGTTTTGTTTAAGGCTGCACTTCTTCTTAAATCTTGGCTTCTTTTGACTAAAGCCAAAGATCCAAAAACACCCAACATTATTAACAACAGGCTTGCAATTAAAGTTAGTTTTCTTTTATTTAACATAAAGTTTATTACCTAAAATTAGTATTCCAAATACTAAAATCTTCAATTCCAACTGAACCATTACAATTGAAGTCAGCCTTAGATTTTGTTCCTTTTTGGAATTCACTTAACCAGACAGAAAAATCAAGTTCGTTAATTTTTCCATCACAATTTCCATCACCCCTTGATGCCAAACTAGTATTACATCGAGAACAACTGTCAGTACCACCACCAGTGCCAGTATTAACCACACAGCTAGCATTGTTAGTACCACTTGGAGTACAGGTTTTATCAAAACCACAATCTGTATCTATCCAAGCATTCCCAGCCGAATTACAAGTTTGAAGTACATTACCACCAGAGCATTTTTTAACATTAGGAGTACAACTAGTTGTTATACTTTCGCAAGTACCAGAACCCCCATTATTAAAAACAACACATTTTTTATTTGTTGACGAACAATCTGCCAACTGTTTACTCCAAGTTCCATTAGTATCACATTGTTGTAAAAGGTTATTAAAACATCGAAGGGTCCCTATTGAACAACCACTAGGCCCATCGATACAACTAGCACTATTAATACCATTCGAAGTACAAACCTTATTTGATCCACAAGGAGAAGCAGTTCCCCAAGTTCCATTAGAAGTACAAGTCTGTAAAGAATTTCCAGAACATTGTGTTTGTCCTGCAGTGCAAGCATTAACACACATACCAGATTTTTTATCAGTAGCTACAACACAACTTTTACCTACCTCACAACTTAAATCAGTAGCCCAAGTTCCACTTGCATTAGTACAAGTCTGTAAAATTTGCAAAGTTTGAGAACTGTTCCAAGAACATCTTTTATCTCCTACAGTACAAGGACCACCGCAAACGCCTTTATTGGCAGAATTAGTAATACATTTTTCGCCTCCGACACAAACAGTATTTTCCCAAAGACCACTAGAACGACAAACCTGTACATAATCTCCATTACATCGAGTATTTCCAACAGGAGTACATTTAGTCAAAGAACAAGAACTAGTATTACACTTCCATGTAAATCCTGTAGGTGATTCAAAATCATTGGTTGCAGATATTCCACTTTTGCATCCATACACACCAGTTCCATCAGAGCTGTAATCACACCAACTACCATCAGCAGGTTTTGATAGATCACATGTATAGCAAGTACGAAGAGCACATGAGAGGTTATTAGTATTCATATTAACAGGAGAACTTTTAATCCCTAGACAATTTTCCGCAGTAACTTTACCCACAGGACAAGTAGTAACACAATTAGCTGCTGGTTTTAGAGTAGGAGTTGCAGTTGCTTTTAAAGTTGGAGTTACAGTTGCTTTCTTTGTGCAACAAATACCTGTATTACATCGGCCAGAAGCATTAGCCATGGTAAATCCACTTTCATTAAGACTACTACATGCAATACTAGAAGATGCATAACATTCTGTTTGACCATTATTAAAACCTTTAGATTGGCCAGAAAGAGTTCCACAGGCAGGAGTTAATGTTGGAGTTGCAGTCGCCACAGGTTTAGTTGTTGGAGTTGCAGTTGCCTTCTTGGTACAACAAATACCTGTATTACATCGACCAGAAGCGTTAGTCATAGTAAATCCACTCTCATTAAGAGAACTACAAGCAAGAACAGAAGATGCGTAACACTCTGTCTGTCCATTATTAAAACCTTTCGATTGACCAGAAAGAGTTCCACAAGCAGGAGCTAATGTCGGAGTTGCAGTTGCTTTTAAAGTTGGAGTTGCTGCTGTTAAACATTGATAACAAGTAAGAGTTCCACCACAACCATTTCCTGGATAAGTAACACTACAACTACTATCTACAGCCGTTTGTTTATATCCATAGCTAGCACAAGTATAAGCAGCAGTACAACTCGCAGTTGGAACTGCTACTGCTTTAGTTGGAGTTGGAGATGTAGTTTGGTCAGTAACATCCGCATAACAAGTTATTGATTTACCACTCCCATAACCATTACAAGTCCATTTATACTGTATCCCGTTATTAGTCAGGTTAGTCGGTAATCCTATATTACAAGAACCCTTATAACTGGCACATTTAGCGTCCACATTACTTTGACAACAAATCTGTGAACTAGTACAACCAGTAACACCATCAATTTTTGTTCTACCTGAAGTTATACATGTCTGAAGATCTGTACAAGTACCACCGTTAGAAGCACAAGTTGGAGTTGAGGTCGAAGTCTTAGTGCAGGCATCATTAATACATTCTTCGCCTGAAGGACAAGAAACTGCTGTTCCATCAAAAATACCCGACGCACTACATGTTGATATTTTATTACCCGGAACACATTTTTTGGTCACCCCAGGAACACATTGATTACAATCAAGGATTGTTGAATTGCAACCATAATATTGACTACAAGTTTTTGATACTCCCCAAGTCATTCCTGTTGCCGGAGCCAAAGCAGGTCTACATATCTTTAATTCATTTCCTACACATATTCTATTACCGTTATCAGCAGTAGTAGAGCATGAAGTAGGCATTGGCATTGACGCTGCTTTACTTCTATTTTCCTGTGTTTGTTGTACCAATTTTGTTGTTACTGGAAGTGCCACCGCCATTACTAACATTACAATCATTACTGCCATTGAGGCTATGCCTTTTTGTTTATTCATTTCTATTTATTTTTTAAAAAAAATACCTAATAGAAAAGTAAAACACTTTTAAAAAAGTCTGTCAATGTATCACTTTAAAAAATGCCTATTCCCCAACCACAATCACCAAAAATTCAAAAATTTATTTCTAATTCCACCACCATTTCCAGATCCACCATTTTTTCTTTATCTTCGCCCCCTCCACCTCATCAATCGGAATATTAACATCATTGTTAACTGGTTCCCCTGCTATTAAAGATTCAGTTTGAGAAATGGTTAGGTTGCCATTCTTTTTAATTTTAAAAGTTACATTAGCAAATTGAAAACTACCTGTTGGTAACTGATCAATTGTTGCTGATGCTTCTAATCTCTTTGAGATAGTTAAACAATTATTTGAAATTGTTTTAGAATTCTCAACTGTCAGTGGGCCAACATTAGTAACACTAGCTACATCAGTAGTTAAAGCATCACCATAACATAATTTAACTTTAGCTGTGCTTACCTTTCTGTGAGTGTCAATAAATATTCCAACTGTGACTGTATCATCTACTGCTCCCGAAATGGTTGTTGAGGAGAGTCTGATGGTTGTTTTGACTAATGCTAAACTTTTTTTAAAAGCCTGAATTCCCTTAACAAAAAACAAAGAAACTAAAAACACCAATACTAAACCAACTACTAAAATCAATTTTCTTTTTTTTAACATAATTTTTACCACTATTAAAACTATAACTTAGATTATTTTAAAAGTCTGCCCACATCTCCCACTGTAATTATCAAAATTAACCCCAAAAGCAATATCATTCCGACATTATTCACTATTAATTCCAATTTTTGATTTGCTTTTTTCTTAAAAATCATTTCATATAACACAAACATTATTCTGCCTCCATCCAAGGCTGGAAAAGGTAAAATATTTATCACAGCTAAATTAACCGACACAATTCCAAAAAAATGAATTACTGCCAGTATTCCCTGATTATTTCTAATTGAACTAGTGGCTTCATACATTCCAATTGGACCACTCACATCTTTTGGAATATTTCCTTTAAATAAACCACCAACCATACTCACCACTCCACCCACAATAATTTTACTCCAATAAAAAGCTTCTTTAAATCCAGCTCCAATACCTTCATAAAATCGATACCAAGGAACTTTGACCATTTCCATATTCGAAATCGCAATTCCCATACTTCCTTCACCTTCTGGCGGATTTTCTCTCACTTCCACATTAATTTCCTGATTTTTTAATTGGTCATTAGAAATTAGTAATTTGACATTTTGTCCTTTATATTTTCCTATTTCTTCTGTTAATTCATTTGCTTTTTTAATTTCTTTATCACCAACTTTTAAAATCACATCATTTTCCTTAAGACCGGCTATTTCTGCTGGTGAATTTTTTGAAATTCCAATGATTGTTACTTTATCTACTTCTTTTGGCACTCCTAAAACTGAATAAACCACAGTAAAAATTACCACTGCTAAAACCAAATTCATCAATACTCCGCCTAAAACTATTATTAATTTTTGCCAAGGATTTTTATTATTAAAAGCATCTTTACCTTTTCCATCTCCATCTTCACCATACATTCTGCAAAAACCTCCAATCGGCAACCAATTTATACTATATATAGTGTCACCAATTTTCTTACCAATAATTCTTGGTGGTAAACCTAAACCAAATTCTTCCACTTTTACTCCGGTTTTTCTGGCTGCAAAAAAATGACCAAATTCATGAACTAGAACTAATACTGACAACGCCACTATAAAAATTATTAAATCCATGTTTGTATTATCAACGATCGACGATCTAAAATCTACGATCTATTTTTATCCTCTTATTTCTACCTCTTTTTTCTTGGCCACTTCTTCCAACTTTCCAATATAAAGATCAGTTGTTTTTTGCAATTCAGTTTCATCTCTTTTAAATTCATCTTCAGAAACTGTTTTTTCTTGTTTAGCCCTTTGTAAATTATTTCTAAAATCAGCTCGAGCATCACGAATCATTACTCTTGCCCCTTCCAATTTTCTTCCCAAAAGTTTTATATAATCCTCTCTTTGTTCCACTGTTAACATCGGTAAATTCATTCGAATTATTGTTCCATCAACTGCCGGCATCATTCCAATGTTGGCTGCTTCAATTCCATTACTAATTTCTCGGATCAAAGTTTGATCCCATGGTTCAAAAGTCAAACTTCTGACATCTGGCACTCCAATTGATCCTAATTCAATCAATTTCATTTTTTGTCCACCATAAACCGTCACCACTACATTTTCAATTAAACCAGGAGTCGCTCTACCAGTTCGAATCGAAGCGATGTCATTTACAAACAAAGCTGTAATTTTTTCCATTCTGGTTTTTACTTCTGAAAAATTTATCATATAGTCCATTATACCAAACCAAAAACCCTCCGATTTTTCGGAGGGTTTTATTATGTAGAGACGTTCTACAGAACGTCTCTACTAAAAACAATCAAAGTTAGATTTCGTATCTCTGAAATCTATTCACCTTCATATTTTCCCCAAATTTAGCAATCAAGGCTTTCAACATATCATCAAGAGTTTTACTTGGATCTTTAACGAATTCTTGTTTCATCAAAGTTTCTACATTTTCAGGATCCATAGCTGTTATTTGTAAACAAAGATCTTTAGTAAAACCAACAAAATCTTCATGTTTAGCTACAAAATCAGTTTCACATAAAACTTCAGCGATAACTCCAATTTTACCAGTAGAATGGGTATAAGTAGCCACTCTTCCTTGATGAGTTTCTCTTTCGGCTTTACTCTCAGCTTTTTTAAAACCTTTTTCTTTTAAAATTTGTTTAGCTTTAGTTTCATCACCACCAGCTTCTTCCAAAGCGGCTTTAATTTCCATAATTCCTAAACCAGTTTCAATTCTAATTTTTTTAACTAATTCAATTATTTTATTGTTATCCATAATTATTAATTCTTAATTATTAATTATTAATTGTATTTACTTAACTCCTGCTGCTTTAATTGCTTTTCCAATTTCTTCAACAATCAAAGTTACACTTTTAATACTGTCATCATTTGCTGGAATAGCAAAATCGACTTTAAGAGGATTGGAATCACTATCAACAATTCCGACAGTTTTCACATTTCGAAGTTTTGCTTCTTTAATAGCAGTTTTTTCAAAACCAGTATCAACTACAAATAAAATGTCAAAAAATTTATCAACTCCAACTAAACCACCGACTATTTTTTCTAGTCTAGCGATTTCTTTGTTCATTTCTGATAATTCTTTTTTAGTTGCGTCAACAAATTTATCTTTTGCAATTCCTTCTTTAAGATCAGTTAATTTTTTAATATCTTTTTTAATTTGATCCCAGTTAGTAACAGTTCCACCTAACCATCTATCAGTAACATAAGGTACTCCAGCTTCTAAAGCTACTCTTCGAATTACTTCTCTAGCTTGTCTTTTTGTTCCTACTAAAACGATTTGTTTACCATTTCTTTTAGCGTTATAAATAAAATTGCAAGCTTTTTCCAAAGAATCTAAAGTTTTAACCAAATCAAAAACCTGAATTCCATCTTTTTGGGTATAAACATTTTCCAATGCTTTTGGATTAGTTTTAGAAATTTTGTGTCCTAAATGGCTTCCAGCTGCTAACAAATCCTTAAGTCCAACAGTTAAATTATATTTCTTATCTTCTTTAACCGCCATAGCTTTAGCGTCGGTGGTCTCTTTTAAACCTTCATCAGACTTTTTAATTAAGGAAGCAGATTTTTGAGCTGCCATCTTCTCGTTCATCTTTTTGATGTTTTCGGAAGTTATATTGCTCTGAGTTTTAGTTTTAATAACTAAAGCTTTTTTAACCAAAGATTTTCCGCTTCGGTTGACGGTTTTTGTGATGACTTTCTTTTTTTCTGACATTTTATTTTCCTTACTTATCCGCCGTAGTTTTAATGAAGGCGGATTTTTATTTTTAGTACAGGGAATAATTTACCCAGGATAAATTCGTACTAAAAACTTAAAATTATTAACTTGGAAATTATATCATATCTCTCCCTCGTCTTTTTAATTAAAATATTGTTAGAATAATTTAATGTCTGACACAACGACACTTTCAATCTTTGAAGTTCGTTTGCCTCAAAACAACGAATATACTTTTGAGTCAATGTCTGCTCTGTTGTCAAATTTTACCCAATTTTCCAATCTTTCTTTTTTTGAAAAACTAACTGGCAAGAAAAAAACTATTGTTTCTCTGGAAATTGTTTTAAAAGAAGGCCAAATTCATTTTTATGTTGCCGCTCTTTCCGACAACAGTGAATTTCTTCGATCTCAAATTTTAGCCCAATATTCCACTGCCATTTTAAAAGATTCTAAAGATTATCTCTTAGAACTTGATCCAGAACTTCCAGTTAGTTTTACTCAAATTGGTTTAGGTCGATCATATGACTATCCCACCAAAACTGCTAAAGATTTTAAAGAAACCGATCCTTTAACTTCAGTCTTAGCTCCATTATCCCGATCCAACAATATTAAAGACTTCTTTCTTTTTCAAATTCTTTTAAGCGGTGCCTCAAAAAATTGGCAAAATAATATCATTAGTGTTATTCAAAACGGAATTTTAGTCGATAAAGAACGAAATATTCGAACCGCCCACCCAGACAAAGCCATTCTTGAGCAAAAAATCCAATCTCCGGGCATGTGCACCCAAATTAATCTTTTTAGTAATAATCCAGGACTTACTGCTTCTGTCTCTTCCTCTTTTGGTGCCTACACTAATCCCCGCGGTAATTTTATTAAAAATTTTGCCCCCGGCTTTTTTACCAAAAAGAAACTTCAATTATCAATTTATAACCGCAAATTTAATCCCAAGTTAAAAAGCCAAATTTTTAATACTGAAGAGTTGGCTGCTATTTGGCATTTTCCTAATCTAAACACTAAACTTCCAAACATTGCTTGGGGTAAAAAACTTTATTCTGATCCACCTGAAAATTTACCAATTGCCGATGTTTTGTCTGCCGAAGAAAAAAATGAAATCACCTTCTTCGCCAAAACCGAATTCAGGAACAAAGATTGTATTTTTGGTATTAAACAAGGCGAAGATCGTCGTCGCCATACCTACATTATTGGTAAATCTGGTACTGGTAAAACTACATTAATTGCCAACATGGCTATCGACGACATTCGTAAAGGTCGAGGCGTTGCCGTTATAGATCCCCACGGTGATTTGTGCAACACTATTCTTGACTATATTCCTTCTAATCGCGTCAACGATTGTTGCTATTTCAACCCTGCCGATTCAGAATATGTTTATCCTTTAAATGTTTTAGAAGCCAAAAACGAATCCCAAAAAGAATTAATCGCTTCTGGTGTTATTTCTATTTTCAAAAAACTCTATGGTGCAGTTTCATGGGGTCCTCGTCTTGAACACATTTTAAGAAATTCTGTCTTATCTTTAGTCAATACTCCAGGGTCAGACCTTACTCATATCGTTGAAATTTTAACCAACAAAAATTTCCGCGAAAAAGTTGTTTCTCAATTAACAAATCAAACTTTAATTAACTTCTGGCACAATGAATTTGACCGAATGGATCCCAAATTTCAAAACGAATCTGTCTCTCCTATTTTAAATAAAGTTGGCCAATTTATTTCTTCAAGTAATATTCGAAATACTGTGGCTCACGCTAAATCAAAAATAAATATCCAAGAAATAATGGATCAAAAGAAAATTTTAATTGCTGATCTTTCTACTGGTAAATTAGGTGAAGATAATTCAGCTCTTCTTGGTGCCATGCTTATCACCCAAATTCAACTTTCAGCCATGAATAGGGTTTTTCAAGCTAGTGAAGATCGTTCTGATTTCTATTTATATGTTGATGAATTCCAAAATTTTGCCACCGACGCTTTTATTAAAATTCTATCTGAAGCTCGTAAATTTAAGCTTAACTTAATAATTGCCAATCAATATATGTCACAGCTCGATCGTACTGTTCAAGATGCTATTTTAGGTAACGTTGGATCCATTATGTCCTTTGTTGTTGGTAACCAAGATGCCTTTATTCTTGCCAAAGAATTTGGACTTCAATTTCCTCCAGAAGATTTAATCAAAATTGGTAAATATCAAATCGTTTGTAAACTCTCTATTGATTCTGAAACCACTCAACCATTTTATGCCAACACTCTTCCTCCTTTATCTTGTAAAAATCAACAACGAGACAAATTAATTCACATATCCCAAGAACGCTGGGGCAAAAAAAAGTAGTTAGATTGTAGATGATAGATCGCAGAAAGACAGTCTTTAGATTGTTGATAATTTTGTTTTTTAAATTACAATTTATTAATGATTAATAAGTTTGATGAATTAAAAGTTTTTCAAAAATCTCACGCATTTAATTTAAAAGTTTATAATTTAGCTAAAAATTTTCCTTCGGAAGAAAAATTTCGTTTAATTGATCAAATTTGCAGGTCTACTAGTTCGGTTCCAGCAAATATTGTTGAAGGTAATAGTCGAAAGACTACAAATGAATTTATTCAATTTTTATATCAAGCAAAAGGTTCTCTTTCAGAGACTCAATATCACTTACTTTTAGCTAAAGATTTAAAAATAATTGGTATTAAAATTTTTGATGAATTAATTTCTGAGTCTGATGAAATTGCAAAAATGATTTCAGGATTAATCTCTTATTTAAAATCTAAAAATTAAACTGATCTACGATCTATCATCTACGATCTAAATCCTCTCTTACGGTTTTTTCCATCCTGCCCACTTACACACCGGATATTTAGAACAACCATAAAACTTTCGTCCAGTTTTAGTTTTTCTGACCACTCCTTCGGCTCCACACTCTGGACATTTAAATCCCGCAATTTCTTGAAATGGTTTTGTATATTTACAATCTGGAAAACGATCACAAGAAATAAATTTTCCAAATCTTCCCAATCTTATGACCAAATCCCCTTCTTTGCACTCCGGACATTTTTCTCCAGTTTTTTCTGTTTCCACTTTAATCCTTTCACTTTTGTTTTCTGCTAATTTTAATTCCTTTTCAAACTCTTTCCAAAACTTTTTCATCATCTCTTTCCAATCTTTTTCACCCAAAGAAACCTTATCCAAATCTTCTTCCATCTCCGCCGTAAAAGGCAAAGATAAAATATCTTCAAAATTTTTAACTAAAAATTCATTAGTTGCTTGTCCTAAAACCGTCGGTTTAAATTTTCCTTCTTCCCTTTCAATATATTGTCGAAACAAAATTGTGGAAATAATTGGAGCATAAGTAGATGGTCTTCCAATTCCTTGTTTTTCTAAAGAAGACACTAAGCTAGCATCACTATATCGTGGCATTGGATTAGTTTCTGACTCCACCGACCAAGACTTTTTACCCTCTAATTTTTCATTTTCTTTTAACTCTGGTAATAATTGATCTTCATGTTTATCACCCGTAATTTTTAAAAATCCATCGAACAACATTCTTACTCCTTTTGAGGAGAAAATACCGTTTCTGTTGGAAAACAATATAGTCGTATTTTTCATTACTGACGCCGCCGCTTGAGTCGCCACCGACCTTTTCCAGATCAATTCATACAATTTATTTTCGCGTATATCACCATCATCAATGGTTGGTTTTGATACATTTGTTGGTCTGATTGCCTCATGTGCCTCTTGAGCATTTTTAGATGTATTTTTATAAACTCTAATTTTTTCAGACACATATTTTTTACCATATTCTTTTTCAATATATTTTCTAAATTCAGCAATTGCTTTTTCAGATAAAGCCACTGAATCGGTTCTATGATAAGTAATTAAACCTTTTTCATAAAGTTTTTGGGCTACACTCATTGTTTGTTTTCCTGACCAACCCATTTTTCTCGACGCCGCTTGTTGCAATTTTGAAGTTGTAAATGCTGGTAACGGTAATCGATGTGCTTCTTTCTCTCTTACTTTTGTTATCAAAAATTCTTTTTCTAATTTTTTAATATATCCGTCAGCATCATTCTGTGTCTTAAAACAAGAACTGGTGAAAGAATATTCCCCGTCAAATAATTTTATTTTACCTGTTTGATAAACATTTTTTTCATCAACCTTAATTAATTCAGCAGTAAATTTTTGACTGCCTTTTTTTAATTCACTGTAAATTGAAAAAAACTTTTCCTTTTTAAATGCCTCTATTTCTTTTTCTCTTTCACAAATTAATCGGACAACCACTGATTGTACTCTTCCTGCCGATAATCCTCTTCTTACTTTTTTCCACAACAACGGCGATAAACTATAACCTACCACTCGATCTAAAACTCGTCTGCCTTGTTGAGCATTAACCAAATTCATATCAATTTCTCGCGAATTTTTCATTGCCTCTTCCACCGCTTCTTTTGTAATTTCATGAAAAGTAATTCTAGTTATATTTAAATCTTTTTTTCGACCAGAGGTCGATCCGCCTCTGGCAGAAGCATTTAATAAAGCCCACTTTACATGCCAGGAAATGGCTTCTCCTTCACGATCAGGATCAGAAGCCAATAATATTTGATCAGCTGATTTTGATGCCTTAATTAATTCATCAACCACTTTTTTCTTCTTATCATCAATCACATATTCCACTTCAAAATCTTTTAAATCCACTGCCATTTTATTAGATGGTAAATCACGAATATGCCCAACTGTGGCTAAAACATTATAATCACTGCCCAAGTATTTTCCGATAGTTCTGGCTTTTGTTGGTGATTCCACTATTAATAATTTCTTCATAAACTCCATTTTTATCTATTAAGCAAACTCTGTCAATGACGGATATTTTAGCACATCAGTAAAAACCGCCCACAAATTCGATCATCATCAATTTTAATTTATAAAAAAAAAGACCGTAATTCCAAATTGTAACCAAGTTACAATCCAAAAATACGGTCTAAAGACCTAAGCACAACAATCACTAAATACCTATTCTTTTTTTACTCTTTAACTCTACCAATTATTTATTTTTTATCCAAGAATGCGAAAAAATTCGGCAAAATCAAATGTGCTTTGATTTTGTATTTCTTTTGTTTTTGTTACCAATTTTTCTATCAATAAAATATTTCTGTTTTTGTCTGCTTTATTGGTAATCAAATTGGTTTGAATTTTTTTGCAATCTTCAAGTGTTTCTGCTTTATCAATTGCCGGATCTAAATATTTTGATCTTGCTGCGTCAAGATCACATAATAAATCCTCGTCATTATCACGCATAGAAATAGCCCGATTAAATGCGTCATGATACTCTGATAACAACCTATCAAATTCTCTTTCCACAAATTTATACCTCCTTTCTTAAAATTTGAAGTTTTCAACACTGTTGCGCAATAGAGTTAAAGAACCTCTCATTATATCATTATTTACCTATTCTGACACTTCTTTTGTGTCTTTTTGTCTTGGTACCAATGTGTCTGTTTCATCAAACCATTCTTTTAAAATATCACCTACAATTGGAGCCGCCGTACTCGACCCTTCTCCTCCTCTCTCTACTAACACCATAACTGAAATTTCTGGATCATCGACTGGTGCAAAAGCCGTCAACCAAGCATGAGTATCTTTACTCCCATCTCCAACTTCTGCAGTTCCGGTTTTACAAGCAATTTCAGTTTTAAAATTAAACAATGGCCACGCTGTTCCTCCGGATTTACAAGCCACTTTCATTCCTTCTATTACTGTTTCTATATTTTCTTTTTTAATTCCTAAACTTTCACATTCAACTTTTGAATCTTTTAAAATCGACATTTTACAATTCTTTCCACCATTAGCGATAATGTTTGTCATTTGACTTACCTGAAGCGGAGTAATACTCAAACCACCCTGCCCTATTGATAAATGATAAGTATCTCCTAAAAACCAATTTTCTCCTTTTACTTTTTTTTTCCAAGCCCCATCAGGAACAACTCCTTCTAATTCCCCCACCAGCTCCACGCCTGTTTTGCTTCCATAACCATATTTTTTTGTCCAATCAGTTATTCTTTTCAACCCCAATCTTTCTCCTAAAATATAAAAAAAGATATCATTTGATCTTTTAATTGCTTTCACTACATTTACCATTCCGTCTGAAATTCCACTCCATGTTCGATAAGAGTAATCACCCACTTTTAAAGTTCCCTTATCTTCAATTTCAGTATTTTTATCTATTACTCCACTTTCCAAACCCGCGGTCGCTATTACCATTTTAAATACTGAACCAGGACTATATCTTCCCGAAATTGCCCGATTTATTAGTGGTAAATTTTCATTATCATTTAAATATTCTTTAATTTTGTTTTGATTAATATCATAAGAAAAATCATTAGCATTAAAAGATGGACTCGATACCATTGTAATTATTTTCCCAGTTTTTGGTTCACTTATTATTACCACTGCTTTTTTTCCTTCCAACATTTTATAAACTTTATCCTGCCAATAAGCATCAATTGATAAATTTATGTCCGGCGACACTATTGGTTCTTGCCTTCCTAATTCTCTAAGATATTTTCCCAAAGCATCCACTTCCACCAATCTTTTCCCTGGTACCCCTCTAATTTGACAATTAAGATAAGACTCTATCCCCATTCTACCAATCATTTCATCATCAGCCAATTTAATTTCGCATTTATTTTCATTCTTGTCATTATCATTAATTTTACCCACATATCCAGTAATTAATGACATTGATTCTCCGTAAGGATAAAATCTTTTTAATTCATAAGCCAAATTTTCGTTTTCAAATTTATAGCCTTGAAAATCTCCCACTCCTTCATAAATTTTATTAGTTCCATCCATTTTAAAATATTGGTAAACGCTTTTAGCTACTACCCTACCCTTTCTGTCCAAAATTGTTGCTCTGGCAGCGGTAATTTTCTTCTCTACCAGTTTATTTCTTATCGCCAAATTTTTATAATAACCACCTTTAATCACATTCAGTTTAAAAACGGATACCAAAAGAATCCCTAAACTTAAAATTAATCCAAATTTTAAAATCCAATATTTCCAGGAACTATCCTCTATCTGATTCATTATTTTAATCCCGAAACTAACTTAACTTTTTTAAATAAATCTCTGTTTTGAATTAATTCTCCACAACCCTTAATTACCATCATCCCTGGTTCCTCTAAAATTTTAGTGAATATTTTAGTTTCATCTTCAATCATTTTAGCCAAACCTTTTATTTTTCCTCCGTTCCCCACCAACACAATTCCCCTTTTCAAGATATTTTCCATTAATTCTGGCGGTGTCTCACTTAAAACCACTGACACTAATTTTACAATTTTAGTCAATTCCATTGTCATTGCTTCTTTTATTTCAACTTCTGTCAATTTAACTGTTTTAGGCAAACCAGTTTCCAAATCTCGTCCTCCTATCAAAGCTGTTTTTTTACCATCATCGTTTAATGAAAAATTTCCAATTTCCATTTTAATTCTTTCAGCACTATTTTGGCCAATCAAAATTCCATATTTCATTTTTACATAATTAATTATGCTGTTATCTAAATCATCGCCAGCCGTTTTAATTCCTCGACCAACCACCACTCCTCCCATCGACACCACACTCACTTCAGTTTTCCCTCCTCCTACATCTACTATTAATAACCCAGAACAGTTGTCCACCGGCAATCCAATTCCCATCGCCGCCAATACCACTTCCTCTAATAAAATTACTTCCTTTGCTCCTGAATTTAAAAAAATCGATTTTACTGCCCTTTTTTGTACTTGATTAATTGAGCTCGGTACTCCGACAATTACTCTTGGTTTAAAAATTTTGGGATATTTTGATGGAATTTCATAAACTAATTTTAAATAATAAGAAATTAAACTTTCCAAAGCTTCAAAATCAGAAATCACTCCATTTTTAATTGGATTTACTACCTCAACTTGTCTTGGTTCTCGATTTAACATTTCTTTAGCTTTAAAGCCAAAAGCAATTGGGCCATTTTTCTTCGTTCTTGGTGCTGATAAACCCGTCCATCTTTTTCGTCTTTGTCTGGCAATCATTGTTGGCTCGTCCACAATTACTCCTCTATCTTTTAGATAAATCATAGTGTTACTACTTCCTAAATCCACCCCAATTTCCCAACTGAAATTCGATATAAATTTATCTAATTTTTCTTTAATTCCAAATAACTTCATCTTTTTAAATTATACTTGATAAACTTTATAACTTTATAAACTTGTTTACCCGCCATAGCTTTATAAGCGACGGCGGGATAAACTATAAATTATGAAGTCATTCGTTAAGCCAATTCGTTTTTTATTTTTAGCCTTGATTTTTGTCACTCCTCTCATTTTCACCCAATCCAATTCTGAACTTTTTGAATTACCCAAAATGTATTTCGTTTATTTTCTAACCGTTTTAATTACTATTTTCCACTTAATTAATGTTTTCAAAAATAAAGCTCCTCTCTATCGAAAATCATTTTTGAATATCCCTTTACTCTTATTTTTAATTTCCCAAATTATCTCTACTTATTATTCCATCGATCCTCACACTTCATTTTTTGGTTATTATTCCCGACTCAATGGTGGTCTTTTATCTTTGATTTGTTACTGTCTTCTTTATTTGATTTTAGTTGTGTATCTTGATTCTGATTTTAAAGATAAAATAATTAATTTTTCACTACTTTCGGCCTTTATTGTTTCTATTTATGCTATTGCCCAACATTTTGGCATTGATAAAAATATGTGGGTTCAAGACGTTCAGTCTCGTGTTTTTTCCACTCTCGGTCAACCAAATTGGCTTGCCGCTTATCTCTGTATCATTATTCCTTTTTCTATTTACAAATTCCTAAATTCATCTCTTCTTCTTCATAAATCATACTTCATATTTCTTACGTCAAGTTTTTATCTTTCTCTGCTTTTTACCAAATCAAAATCAGGCATCATCGCCTGTCTCATTTCCCTTTTCGTCTATTTTATCTTCTCTTTCTTAAAAAACAAAAATTCTCGAAAATTATTAATTCTTAATTATTCATTATTAATTATATTATCTTTACTAATTACTAATCCTATTAAAGATAAAATTTTTCCTCCTAAATTAGAAATTGGAAATTCGACATTAGAAATTAATAATAAATTAAACATCACTCCATCCGGTGATATCCGCAAAATTGTCTGGAAAGGCGCTATTGATCTTTGGAAAAATTATCCTATTTTTGGCACCGGAGTTGAAACTTTTGCTTATTCTTATTATTGGACTCGTCCTGTTGAACATAATCTCACTTCCGAATGGGACTATTTATATAACAAAGCCCATAACGAATACCTTAATTATCTCGCTACCACCGGCACCATCGGTTTTCTCACTTATATTTTTGTAATCATTTCTGTTTTATTTTTTATTATTAGAAATTGGAAATTAGAAATTAAAAATTTAAATATTGTTATCTTATGCTCCTATATTACCATTTTAATTACTAATGCCGCTGGTTTTTCGGTAGTAATCACTTCCCTCTTTTTCTTTCTTCTCCCCGCCCTTTTAATCCCCAACCATGAAGCAAACTGTACTACCTGCCCTGTCAAGGGAAGGTGGGCCGCCATCTGGCGGACCGGATGGGTTTTAACCTTAATTTTAATTTGTTTAATCTGCCTCAAAAACATTATTTTTTTCTATTTCGCCGATATTGCTTACAGCCAATCAGAAGAATATGATTCAAAAAATAATTATCAAATGGCTCTTTCTTTTGCCCAATCAAGCCACAGTTTAAATCCACAAGAACCTCTCTACACCAACAAACTCGCCACTATTTATTCCAAGTTAGCTCTCAGTACCGAAAAACAAGAATATATCGACGAAAGCATAATTTATTCCGACCAAACCATAAAAACATCCCCTGCTAACATTAATTTTTGGAAACAACGCGCTCAAAATTATCTTTATCTTTCCGGAGTTGACACTAAATATTTTTCAACCGCCATTACTGCTCTAACCACTGCTGCCAAATTAGTTCCAACTGATCCAAAAATATCATATTCTATCGGTCAATTTTACGAAACCGCCAGTCTTCCCGAACAAGCCATTCCTTATTACCAACAAGCCATCGAATTAAAACCAAATTATGATTATGCTTATTTTGCCTTAGGTAAAATTTATTTAACTAAAAAAGAAACTAAATTAGCCAAAGAAAATCTTCAAAAAACTATTGATTATTCCTACCCCACCAATCTCGAAGCCGAAAAACTATTAGAACAAATCAAAACTACTAACTAATCCGTATCTGTAACCGTTTCCTTAAAAAATTCTTCTGGCTTATTGTAATCCGGATATAAAATACAAGTTTTTTCGTTATCAGAATTAACAGATTCAGTTCTCAATTGATGATTATTACCAAGATCATCGTATATGGCTTCTACTAATAAATCAGGATTTTTATTTTGTAAAATTACTTTATCTGCCGGCAACATTTTTTTATTAAATAATTCTTCATCATTAACCCATTCAAAAAGTCCCTCATTGCAATACATTTTTTCTAATTCTCCTTCGCTACCATCCAATTCATAGGTAAAATAAAATATTTGCCACCATTCATTACTTTTTTCATTAAAAAGTTTTATTTCGGAACAACCTATTGGCTTTAATTTTTCCTCTTTTAATAAAATGGCATTTTCAGTTTCTTCACCTACTTCTTTAATTGCCAATTCCTCCGGTGTATTTTCAGATCCAAATTTACCAGCATACATTGAACTTATAACCACCTCTGTTGGTATTTTTTCCCCCATTCTTTCATCTAAATATGTATTTAATAAATCTTTACCACCAATTCCAACATAATTATCACCCATCACTCTATTATCCTTAGTTTGTCTCATCAACAATGTCTTTCCCTCTTTATGTAAAAACACCGATGTTGCAGATGCAAAAAGTTGTGGTCTTCCAAATTCATCTAATCCATATTCAAATATTCTCAAACTTCTTTTTGGATCAATCTCGTCAATCTCATCTTCAATTTTAATTTCTTTTTCAACTTCTTTATTTGCCATATATACCGTATTATACCTTATTTTAAACCAAAAATCGATATTATAGGTTCAAAAATTCAAAACTGAAACACCATTTTTGATTATTTCTATCCCACCAATCTAGAAGCCTAAAATTTACTAAAAAAATACCGTAATTCGAGATAAAGCACATTATTTAAGACCTATAATTATTGACTATGGAACAGTAATTTGCTATAATCGGACACTATAAATTTACTAATATTTCGCAATTAACTACGAAACATATCGATAAATTTATAAAGTTGCTCTTTAAAAAAATAGAATTTTATTCTTTTTTTAAATGGATAGCTTTTTGATTAAAATATATTTTATTTAAAAAGTTGTCCATTATTTATGGTTAGTAAAAACTAAATAATAAAAAGGAGTAAATTTTATGATAACAACGAAAACTGGTAATCCTAAAAACGCTTGCATGGGGGGATATGGTAAAAGTTTGGATGTCAAACTTACCAACGAATGCAATTGTTTTTGTGAATTCTGCATCGAAAGTAATGGTTACCGTCCTCCGCTCGTTTCTGTTTCGAAACTTATCGAAGCCACTTGCGAATCCGGAATGAAAAGTGTTTTAATTTTAGGCGGCGAACCATTTCTAAGCCCAAATTTACTACCCTATGTAAGAGGTATCTCTCTTAAAATCGAAAAAATATATGTCACCACAAACGGGTCGTCTTTTTCCGAAAAAATTGATAACGAACTTGCAAAATATATTGATGGATTAAACATTTCCATCAATTCACCGGAAGAATCTAAAAACGCCGAAGTTTACGGAAGAAAAATTGACTTCAATGAAATAAAAACGGCTATCAAACGTTATCGAGATCAAAATGTTTATGTCCGAATCAACGCCAACTTAGTTAAAGGATACATTGATAACTTTAAAACTATTAAAAAAACCATAAGTCTGGCAGAAAGTTGGGGTGTAGATGAAATTCGGTTTAATGAGTTGCAAGGTGACAATAACGCCGACGTATTTGTCGATTCGAAAAAAATATTTTCTGAATTAAACGCTGATCCATTTTTAGATGGCTGCACTCAGGAGTTGGAAATACCATCAACTATAAAAATTACGATCAAACAAGTATGTCACCATTGCAATCATTTGAAATCAAAACCAAGTCAGACATACAAACCTCTCTCTTACCACAGTATAAAAGTTATGTATTGCAACGGAAAAATTTATGATGGATGGATCACCCAAACACCTGATAAATCTATTGGCCACAATGTCGACTGTCACACTGTTGTTTCCGATGGATGTCATCCCATTAATAAATTTATTGGTTCCGATTGCCATCCCAGCAGCAGATTTGTTCTTTCTGGGTGTCGTCGAAACACAAAATCTTCCGAATGTCATTAATATAAACCAGTTTTCAAAATAAGCACAAGCGCCTAACGGAGAATGAAGAGTTAATCTTCAAACACCAATAGGCGCTTTTTTATATATTTTGTCAAAACACCATCTTTGTTTTTTCAATCTTTCCACCCACTTCCTTAAAAAACTTCCCTTTGTCTTCTTTTACCCGATCAACAAACACAATTCCATCTAAATGATCTGATTCGTGTTGCCATACAATCGCTTCAAATCCACTTAATTTTCTTTTTTTTCTAATTAAGTTTACCTCCTCAATTTCATCCCAACTTACATCAATATTTAAAAATCTTTTGACTGTTCCAAAATATTTTGGAAAAGATAAACACCCTTCCAAAAAGTCTTCCTCTTTTTTATCCTCACCCACAATTTTTGGAAAAACTTTTTCTCCATAACTTTTTTCAATTTTTGGATTAATATAAATCAAAACACTTCCTTTGCCAATTTCTTTGCTTCCAAAAAATCTTTTATTTAATCCAATCTGCGGTGCCGCCAAACCAGCTCCATTATTAGTATTTTTCAAGATGTTTTTTAATCCGTTAATTTCTTTAATCAATTTTTTATCGACCACTTTAATTTCATCCGTCTTTTTTCTCAATATTTCTGCCGGATAAATAACAATTTCTTTCATACGCTATTTTATCAAATTTAAAATAAAGTCGCCCTGTAGAGACGTTCTGCAGAACGTCTCTACATAATTCTTGCTAAAATATCTCATGGCTAACATTATTTTCTTCGGTTCTTCCGAATACTCCGTCATCATTCTTAAAAAACTTCTCGAAATTAAAGATTTTAATATTTGTGCTGTCGTCACTAAAATTGATAAACCAGTCGGTCGAGACAAAACCATCACCCCAAATCCAGTTGCCGCCTTTTCCAATCAAAATAATCTAAAACTTATTCAAGTCGAAGAATTTACTCCCGATCTACGATCTAAAATCTACGATCTAAAACCTGATCTAGGCTTATGTGTCGCTTTCGGTCCTCCTTATTTTGATCAAGAAATGATTGATATTCCTAAATTTAAGATCATTAATATTCATCCCTCTCCCCTACCCAGATATCGTGGTGCCACTCCTGGCCCTTGGCAAATCATCAATGGTGAGACTAAATCAGCTGTTACTTTTTTTCAAATTGATATTCTTCCAGACCACGGCCCCATTATTGCCCAATTACCTTTTGAAATTTCCAATACTGAAACTTCTACCAGTTTTTATCAAAAAGCTTTTGATCTTGCCACTGAAAATCTCGAATCTACTCTTAAATCTTATATCATAAATCATAAATCAAGGCTCACTCCTCAGAATCATTCTCAAAAAACTTATTTTCCAAAATTTACCAAAGAATCTGCTCAAATAAATTGGTCTTGGGATCAGGCCAAGGTCGAACGTTTTATTAGAGCTTTAAATCCTTGGCCAATTGCTTGGACTTTTGTCACCAATACTCAAAATCAAAAATTAAAAATGAAGATGTTTAGTCTATCTTTAGTCCAAATCGAAGGAAAGAAAATTACTCCCTGGTCAGAAATTTCGAGATATTACACTATAGATAAATCCTAACTTTAGGCATTTTATTTATTTTTAAATCTAATTATTAATTATTAATTCTTAATTTTTAATTAGTTAATTTTCCTAACTTTAGGCAAAATTTGAATTCGTTTTTTAAATTTATTGGAAAAATTCACCATTAATAAAATGTCTTTTCTCTGCAAGCTTCCGTCTTTTTACAATTTATTATTAATTGTTAATTATTAATTATTAATTTTATCGCTTTCAAATTTATCCTTAAAAAAGGCATAATTTATCAAAAAAAATGTAATAATTGTTTCAATTTTAATTTTAAAAAATCAAAATTACCCCCAAAGATAGGATTTTATATTTTTGACATTTTTTTTAAATACTCTTTAATTAAATAAAGGAGGAAAAAACTTATGCCAGTAAAAAAGAAAGCTGTAAAAAAAGTTGCTAAAAAGAAAGTAGTCAAAAAGAAAGCAACCAAAAAAGTCGCCAAGAAAAAGGTAGCTAAAAAAGCCAAGAAAAAATAAATGGTTCGCAAAATATAAAAAACGGTGCTTATTTAAGTGCCGTTTTTTGTTTTACCGCCTCTTTTTTAAGTCTTTTCAAGCATTTAGCACAAAAAATACCGCTAATTTTATCTTCACCCACAGTTAAGGTAACCTTTTGAATGTTAGCCATAAAAGTTCTCGGTGTTCGATTTTGGGCATGAGATCGGTTTTGGCCAATCCTGGTTCCCTTTTTACATAAACTGCATGTTCTCATAGTAAGGTATAATATCAAATCAAACTATTTTTTGAAATATGGTAAATATTTTTAATCTAACTATTACTCTCCTATCTTTAATTGTCGCTATTACTATTCATGAATTTTTCCATGCTTTTATTGCCGACAAACTTGGTGATCCAACTCCTCGCTCTCTTGGCCGACTAACTTTAAATCCTTTAAAACATTTAGATCCAATTGGAACTATCGCCTTAATTTTTTTGGGTTTTGGTTGGGGTAAACCAGTTCCCATTGATCCTTACAATTTTAAAAAACCACGAAGAGATGAAGCTCTCGTTTCTCTTGCTGGACCAGCCAGTAATTTAATTTTAGCTTTAGTTGTTTCCATTTTAGTCAAATTTATCCCTCTAAATTATATTTCTCTTTTGATGTTGTCTTCTCTTATTCAACTAAATGTTATTTTGGCTGTTTTTAATCTTTTACCAATTCCCCCACTTGATGGTTCAAAAATATTTCTCAGTTTACTTCCAAATGAAACTTCTCAACAGTGGAAAGAAGCTTTTGATAAATATGGTTTATTTCTAATAATAATTTTATTATTTCTACCCATTAGTGGATCTAATATCATCAGTCTCATTATCGGCCCAATTATCAGAATAATTCTTCGTTTTCTCTCTTTTTAGAATTATTTACTTACTTTTTTATTCAATTCTTCGACTAATTTATCAATCTCTTTCGCTGTCATTCCGTGAACCTGTGCTCCTTGTTCTAAAGTTTCCATCGAGGCCGCCATGCAACCCATACAATGAAACCCATATTTGTCAGTTAAAACTGTGGCTAGTTCCGGATTTTGCTCCACTAAATCTAAAATTAAAATATCTTTGGTGATTTTCATTTTATTTTGCATGGTGAAATTATATCAAAAATGTTAAAATGAATAGTCCTATCAAAAGCATAACTTTGAGAAGGTGTTTTTTCTAACTATCCATCTGAAATGGGAGACATATTTTTAGGGTTTGCGCCTTAGAAGAGTTTCCCGTCATATTTTAGTATGGAAAAGCCAATATTGAAGTAAACTTTTGGTGGGACTTCTTAAAAATAAATATGAAACCTTATTTTTCCATCGTTATCCCCTGTCTTAACGAAGAATATTTTCTTCCCAATTTATTAAAAAACTTAAATTCCCAAACTTTCAAAGATTTTGAAGTTATTATTATTGATGGTAACTCCGAAGACAAAACTGCTAAAGTTGCCACTGAATTTCCAGCCAAATATCCCCTTCATCTTCATTCCACTACCATCCGCAATGTTTCTTTTCAAAGAAATCTAGGTGCCAAAAAAGCAGCTGGTGATATTTTAATTTTTTTTGATGCCGATACTCAAATCCCCAAAAATTATCTTAAAAAAATTGCTCAAACCTTTGAAAAGAAACGTCCTCACTTTTTAACCACATATATTAAAACTGACTCTCGTAAGCCATCAGAAAATATGTTTGCCTTTTTTAGTAATTATTTTTTAAGAACTGGAGAAATTTTTAAACTTCCCTTCTCTTATGGAGCTATGCAAGCTGTTAAAAAGGGAGCTTTTTTTGATGTTGGCGGTTACGATCCCAATGTTAAATTTGGAGAAGATAGTGAATTACTTCAAAAAATTTACAAATATAATTACAAATTAGTCGTCCTTTCCACTCCTCGCTATATCTTCTCGCTTCGTCGTCTTCGTTCAGAAGGTACCCTTAAGCCACTTATTCAATATTTACAATTAAATTTTCATATTCTCCTAAAAGGTTTTAAAGTTCCATCAAAGATTGACTATCAAATGGGAGGAGCTCAATATGACATTAAAAAAATAGAAAATGTTAAAGAGTCTCAAATGTTTAAGCCCTTCTTTACTAAAATTAAAAAGGTTATTAAAAAACAAAATTCCAACGCCCAAGAAATTATTGACAAAATATTTTCTTCAGACTAAATATTGAATTATAAAACGAATCGGAACACTTGATATAATAATTAATTGCCTGAATAGCTCAGTTGGTAGAGCAGCTGTTTTGTAAACAGCAGGTCGTCAGTCCGAGTCTGACTTCAGGCTCATTTTTATAAATTATTTTGATACAATATCAAAGTATTAACAGTCTGCCCGGATAGCTCAGTTGGTAGAGCATCCCCTTGGTAAGGGGAAGGTCATGAA
>CAZOQV010000003.1:0-59103 GCA_964582365.1 uncultured Gammaproteobacteria bacterium
AAAAGCTCACAGTCCAACTGTTGTTGTAAAATTTTTTTATCCAAACTTGCTAACACGTTCCCCTTTGAAACCATGTCTCCACTTTTTTTGGCTACATACGACACCAGTCCAGAGATGGCAAATCTAACTTCAATAACTTTTCCTTTTATCTCTCCTTGATAAATATCAGTCATATATAAAATTATAACAAATATTACAATCAAAAAATCAACCTTTTTTAAATTACTTTTTTAAAGCTTTTTAGTCTAAAATTAGAACATAAAAATATTATCTCAAATGAAAAAATTATTTCCCAATCTTTTAACATTTTTCATTTTTTCTCTTGCTTTTTTTGAAATCTATTTTTATTCCGGTTTTATTCAAAAGCATTTCTTTTTTAGTTTCATTTTTTATCTAATCTTCTATTTTCTAATTTCTTTTTGTCTTTTTAAATTCAAAAAAATTTCTCTTTCATCCAAACTAATTAAATTAAATAATTTTTTATTTTTACCCCTTTTAGTTTTTTATTTTATTTTAATTTTTCTTGAAGAACACACTTATCCAAATTTTATTTATGGCCATCTACATATTAATCAAGCCAATTTTATTTATTTACCTTTAGTCAGCATTATTGTCTTTTCTATTTATAATAATAAAAAATTTCAAAAAATATTTTATTTTTTACTGCCACTTTTTGCCACTTACCTAAGCCAATTTGTCACCTTTGGCAAAAATTTTGATTTTCAAAAATTTTCCACCGTTAAATCTATTGTCGTCAATTATTTTTTATGGTCATGTTTACTATTAATATCTATTTTTCCTTTTAAGAAAAAAAATAATTCTTTAATTTTATATTCATCATTATTTATTTTTATCAACATCATCAATCGATATAAAATTAAATATCTAAACACTTTCTTTAGTCTTAATGATTTTAAAATTGTTAAAAATTTAAAAAGTTTTCTTTTACCAATAATTAGGGAAAACTTTCTTAATAAAGAATTAATTATTTTAATAATTTTATTTTTACTTTTGATAGTTCTAATCAAAAAAATATTCAACCAAAACAATCCACCTTTAAAAAAACGTTTTCTACCTTTTATTCTTTCCTTTTTAATAATAATTACTCCAATTTATTTACCAGATCAATATAACGATTTTATAAACAAATCACCCATGAAGTTAGATCTTTCAAGTCCTTTAAATAATTGTAAAAATAGCGGTGTTTTATTCTGTTTTATTGATGATTTTAAAAATCTCAGATTTCCCATTCCCTCAGGTTACAATCAAACCAATATTAATAATATTTATTCTAACCTTGATAAACTTGATAAACTTGATGAACTTTCAACTAAACCTAATATTATCGTTATTTTATCTGAAGCACTTTGGGATGTTACAAAATTACCACAAGTCAAATATTCCCAAGATCCAATAAAAAACATCCGACCAGATATCAAATCAACTCTTATTTCTCCCGCTTATGGCGGCGCCACCGCCAATGTCGAGTTTGAAATATTAACCGGATTTAGTAATTATTTTCTTAACAATAGATATCCCTATAATCAATTAATCAATCAGGATGTTCCTTCACTATTCAGTTTATTTAAAGAACAGGATTATTTAACCACTGTCATTCATCCTTATAAAAAATCTATGTACAATCGGCCAATAGTTTATCGTCATTTTAATTTGGATAAATTTATTAGCATGGAAGACATGTCTTCTTATGAAATTAAAGGCTCCTATATTTCCGATAAATCGTTTATCGAAGAAATTATTAAACAAATCGAATCAACCGATCAATCTCAATTTATTTTTTCTATTTCGATGCAAAATCATATGCCATATGAATCCGGCCGTTTTCTTGATAAAAAAATATCTCTAGAAAGTTCATTAACAGAAAAAGACCATTCAGCACTTGAAACATATACTAATGGAATTTATTTAAGTGACCAGTCATATCAAAATCTTAAAACTTATCTTAAAAAATCAAAGAAACCAACCATTGTCATAATGTATGGCGATCATTTACCCTATTTGAACAATGATTTTAGCGTTTATAAAAATCTCGAGTATGTTCCTCAAAATCAGCAAGAATGGACTAAGGATGATTATCAAAAAATGTATTCTACTCCCATTACTCTTTGGAATAATTTTAATATTAATCTCGACATTGCCTCATCACTAAGTCCCAACTTTATTTCTTTGGAAATTCTAAAATTTGCCAATATTACCCCAAAAAATCAATTTTCTTTTTTACAATCACTTTCAGCAAGCGGCACTGTTTTAAACAAATATCTAACTCCAAGTTTTTCTCAAAACCAACTAAAGGATTATGAACTTATTCAATATGATCTCGTTTCAGGCAAACAATACGCTAAAGAAATTAATAATTAATTAATGTTAAAATCAAAATATATGAACAAAATAACTGTCATCGGAGTTGGCTACGTTGGTCTTGTTACCGGAACTTGTTTTGCTGAACTTGGTAATCAAGTTATCGGAGTTGATATTGATCAAAAAAAAATCGATAATTTAAAAAATGGCATTATTCCAATCTATGAAGAAGGTCTAACTGATTTAGTTAAAAAAAATTATAAATCAAAAAATTTATCTTTTACTACTAAAGTTTCAGAGGCTGTAAAAAAGTCTGACATCATTTTTATTGCCGTCGGTACTCCACCCATGCCAGACGGTAGTGTTAATCTGGAATATGTCAAATCAGCCGCTGAATCTATCGGTAAAGCCATGAATGGTTATAAAGTAATTATTAATAAATCTACTGTCCCAATTGGCACTGGTGATCTTGTCAAAAGAATTATTTCTCAAAACTACAAAGGTGATTTTGATATTGTTTCTAATCCAGAATTTTTAAGAGAGGGGACTGCCGTTTATGATTTTATGCACCCCGATCGAATTGTTATCGGTAATGGTTCAAAAAAAGCCAAAAAAATAGTCAATGATCTTTATTCACCTCAAAATTCTATTATTATAAATACTGATATTAAGACCGCCGAATTAATCAAATACGCTTCCAATGCCTTTTTGGCCACTGAAATCTCCTTCATAAATTCTATTGCCAATATTTGTGAAAAAATTGGCGCTGATGTTACTAAGGTTTCTCAAGGAATGAAACTTGATAATCGAATTGGACAAAAAGCTTTTTTAAAAGCCGGCATTGGTTATGGTGGCAGTTGTTTCCCAAAAGATGTTAAAGGTCTAATTCAAATTGCTCATGAAAATGGCGTTCGTTTTGGTATTCTCGACGCCGTTGAAGATGCTAATGCAGCTCAAAAACAATCTCTCCTTCCAAAAATTCAATCTCTTTTAGGTGATGATTTACACGGTAAAAACATCACTGTTTGGGGATTGGCTTTCAAACCAAACACTGATGATATGCGTGAAGCTCCCTCTTTAGTTATTATTAAACAACTTCTCGATCGCGACGTTAAAGTTACTGTTGTTGATCCAATCGCGGTTAACCCCGCCAAACTAATTCTAGGCGACACCGTTACTTATGAGAAAGACCTTATTAAATCAGTTTTAAATACCGATTGTTTGGTTATTGCCACTGAATGGGCAGAATTCAAAAATGTTGACTTAAAACAAATTAAAAAATCAATGAAGAAAAACAACATCGTTGACGGCCGCAATATTTTTAACAAAAAAGAAATGAAAGAACTTGGTTTTAATTACCTTTCAGTTGGAAGATAAAAGATAAAGTCTCTGGTAATATAAAATTCTTAACTAACCTAATTAAACTTTTTTTCTAAATTTATAAATAGTTTTTTAACGTCAAAAAACTAAATATTCCAAAAAATAGAATAACTAATATTAAAATCAATTTTCTCCACCAAGCCGGTCTTAATTCTTTTGCCAATGTCTTTTGGTTAAGCAATAAGATAGCAATCGAATAAACAAACATTGTCATCGCATTTAAAAAAGCACTAATTATAACTAATTGCATTGGTTCTTTGAAACCTACTAATAATACTATTATTGCTAAAGCTATTTGAGTCCATAAAAAGATAAAATAAAATTTCGATAAGTTTTTAATTTTAAATTTATCTTGGTTTATAATAACCAAATTTTCCGAAGTAATTCTACTGGTGGCATCTAAAACAGATAATTGAGTCGAAAACAACATTGCCGCCACTAATATTAAAAATATATTACCTAAAATCGGCAAAGTGCGTGTTGCTATTGCTAAACCTTCTTTAAATAAAAAATTAATTCCAGCCAAATCACCAGTCTGTTTGTAAACAGTTGAAAAAGACAAAACGCTCAACAAAACAATAGTCAATCCTCCTGTTATCCAAAAAATCAAAGCATGTTCTAAATTTATTTTTCGCCACCATTCTTTAAAAAGAGACAAATTTTCTTTGTTAATTTCAAAAGTTTTTCCCTCTAAACTAAAATGTTCTTCTCTTTTTTTAAGTAAACTAGTTATTTTACCCCCATATTTTCCCATCCCATATTCCTTTTCCCTAATATAAAATGACTGAGCTAAGTTTAAGTTTCCTCCAGCCCCAGAATAAGCAAAAGCTCCTAAGAAAGTTATTAATGACAATCCAGAAGGAATCAACCAAAAACCATCTCCTTTACCAACCAAACCTTGAGCCAAACTATTCCAATCGCTGCCTTTGGCTAAATATATAGTTAAAAGCAAAATAAAAGGAACTCCAAAATAAATCAAAATTTTTTGGATTCTTTCTTGAGTTTTATAAACGACTTCTCCTAAACTCAAAATTAATCCCACTGCAATTAACATAATTATTGCCACTAAATTAGCCTTTCCAAACCCCAACAGTAAAATTACAATTGTAGCCGACGACAAAATGATTCCAGGCCACATCCAAGGAATAATTGTCGATAAAATAAACCAAACAGGGGATAACATTTTAAGTTTTCTGGCCAAGCCCACAAAAACACTTTCACCAGTTACCAAAGTATATCTTTCTATTTCCATGTTAATAATATATTGAAAGGTAATTCCCAGCATCGCCGCCCAGATTATTCCCAATCCATAATTTGCCGCTAAATACGGCCAAACAATCAACTCACCACTCCCCAAACCCATTCCTAATAAAACAAAACTTGGCCCAAGCATTTTTCTAAAAAGAGGTGCTTTTGGCAATTTACCGATACCTAAGTTGTTTATTCTCATTATCCTAAAATTTTAGTTAATAAATAAATACCTGTACTATTTAAAATAAAAGAAAGCAACACAAAATATCTTTTTTTGATATTAGCAATTCCAAGCAACATCACTCCAAACTCATTTGGAATAGGAGAACCCATAATAAAAAGGCCTAAAACAGGTAATAACCATTTCAATTTTCTGCTATATATCGCTCTTCTTAAAGTTTGTTTTTTATCAATCATTTTATAAAGATCTTTTATCTCGTCTTTAAAAGTATTTCTTGTTAATTTAAAAACTAAACTATCACCCAAAACCGCCCCAAAACCAGCGATAAAAACTAAAGGAAAAGCCGGCAAATTTCTTGACAAAAGAGTAAGAATCATAACTCCAAAACCAACCGTAAAACTATAAACATAAAACATTCCCCCAATTAATCCACCCAAATAACCCAAACCATGAAGACTAATTAGAAAATTTTGAACCACAGAAATTCGAGACATTACAATTGCTAAAATTATCCCAGTCAAAAACAAACTTAAACTTTTATACCTTTTAATAAAAGACATTGTAAGATTATAACCTATTGGCAATTATCATTACTATCAAAATAAGCAATTCACTAATTACCAAACTCCATCCACCTTGGACAAATCCAAACTTTGGAATCAAAAAATAGTTAATTGTCAAATTAATCAAAGTTCCTGCTAACACTGCCCAAAAAACCATATTTTGTTTCTTTTTTATGACTAATAAATTGCTTACAAACATTCTAAAATAATTAATAACTCCAGACCAAACTAAAAGACTCATCACTCCAGCCGATAAAATAAAAGACTCTCCGTAAATTATTTTAATAATCAATTCTCTTTGCCAAGTTATTACCATAGCTAATGGTATTAATCCCAAAAGCGACATACCAATTACGAGTTTAATTAATTTATTAATCGTTTCTTTTTTTCCTTCATGAAACAAAACTGTCAATCTTGGAAAAATAGCATAATTGATTACATTTATACTTTGAAAAGCAAATAATATCTTAAAAGCAGTTTGATAAAAACCAACCTGAGAATTGCCTAAATATCGACCAATTAATAAAGTGTCGTTATTAGCATAAATCACCATCGCTACTGTCATTCCAAAAAGTGGTAATGCTTCTTTTATTATTTCTTTCCAAAAACCAAAATCAAAAATCACCTTAATTTTAATTTTTAATAAATGTGATTGCCAAACTCCTAAAATAATCGCCAACAAAGTTGAAATCATATAACCAAAAACTAAATTAATTGCACTTCCGTGAAAACTGATTACTAATAAGGCTGTGATTAAAACTCCAATATAAAAAACCATTCGATTAAAAAATACCATTTCCATTCTTTCCCAAGCCTGAAAAATTACAATAAATAATCCCTGAAAACCTTGAACCAAACTAAAAATTAAAGTTACCACCAATAATTGCATCGGCACTGGTTTGTTAATAAACAAAAAAGAAACCGTAAATAATAATCCAATTATTGATGATAAAAATATTTTTAATCCTATTAGATTACCTAAATATTTTTCACTTAAATCCCTATTTTTAGCCACTTCACGAAGTGTAATTGTCGATAAACCAAAATCAGCCAAAACCATAAACAAAGCCACGTAAGCAAAGGATAAATTAAAAGCTCCAAATTCACTTGCCCCCCAATATCTAACCAGACTAACCGTCACTACAAACATCAAAATCTTTGAACAGAATTCAATTGCACTTAACCAAAAAGTATTTTTAATTAAAATTTGCTTATTAGACATTTTTCTTAAACTGTTTATGCCAATTCCAAGCACTTGAAACAATAGTTTCTAAATCAAAGTATTTTGGCTCCCATTTTAAAATTTCTCTAGCTTTTTTTGAATCAGCAATTAATTCTGGTGGATCACCAGCTCTTCTTTCATTTTCTGTTACTTTAAAATCAATTCCAGTTATTTTTTTTGCCATATCAACCACTTCTTTAACCGAAAAACCCTTTCCGTTACCCAAATTAAATATATTACTTTCTCCATCATTTATTAAATACTTTAAAGCTAGTACATGAGCATCGGCCAAATCCGTCACATGAATATAATCACGAATACATGTTCCATCTGGAGTTGGATAATCAGTTCCAAAAATTTTTATATCTTCTCTGGCTCCAATCGCTGCATCTAAAACTAATGGAATTAAATTTGAACTACTTCCTTGCCATTCACCAGTTTCACCTTCCAAATCAGCTCCACAAGCATTGAAATATCTTAACGCCACATATTTAAAACCATAGGCTTCACTATAATCTCTCATTACATGTTCCACCATTAATTTAGTTTCACCATAAGGATTTATTGGATTTGTAGGATGTTTTTCATCAATTGGTATGTACTGAGGATTACCATAAGTAGCGGCTGAACTAGAAAAAATAAATTTATTAACCTTATTTTCTCTCATCACCTTAAATAAATTAAGAGTATTGGCTACATTATTTAAATAGTATTTTTGAGGATCTGTTACCGATTCTCCAACCGCTTTAAAAGCCGCAAAATGTAAAACTGCTTCAATTGGATATTTTTTAAATACATTTCTAATATCTTCGATATTGCCTAAATCTCCTTGAAAAAATTCACCCCACTTAATCAATTCCTCTTTGCCAGATGATAAATTATCAAAAATGACTGTTTTATAACCTTGATTAGTCAATTCTTTATTAATATGAGATCCGATATATCCCGCTCCACCAACAATTAAAATCATATTTAGTTATTTAGTAAATTAGTAATTAGTAAATAGTTTAAGAAGAACTTTTAATCTTAGATAACAAAGAGTTTAACATTTTTGCCACTTCTGTTGACAAGTTAACAAGATCATTAAACTCATTTTCAGTAATATACTCCAAGTCCTTAGACAATTCCAAAAAATATTGAGTTTCTACTAATGAACCTCTGGCTTGAACCAAAAATTGACAAAACTCTTTATTTGTTTTTCTCGCACTACCTTCAACAATATTCGCCGGAACAGAACTAGAAGCTCTTCTCAATTGAGAGATAATTCCAAATATCTCTTCTTTTGGGAATTTTTTTGTAACTTTATATACCTCTAGAGTATATTGATGGGCTTTTCTCCAAACTAACATATTGTGATACAGCATAAATAATTTTACTACCTACTACTTACTAATTACTACTAACTAATCAACTACTTCACTATTTTTTCCCACGGATATTCCTCATATCCAAAATGCCCATATCTGGCTGTATTTTTATAAATTGGTCTTTTTAAATCAAATTTTTCAATAATGCCTTTAACAGATAAATTCAATAAATTCCAAGCAAAATCTTCAATTTCTTTTATATCTTTTTTAGCCGTTCCAAAAGTTTCAATTGATTTACCAATTGGATCTCTTTGCCCAATCACATAAGCCAATTGAATTTCACACCTATCAGCCAAACCAGCCGCCACAATATTTTTAGCAATGTATCTGGCTGCATAGGCACCGCTTCTATCCACTTTTGTTGGATCTTTACCCGAAAAACAACCTCCGCCAAGCCTTCCCATTCCTCCATAAGTATCTACCACTATTTTTCTACCAGTCACTCCAGTATCACTCGCCGGACCACCAATTTCCCAAGCTCCTGTTCCATTTACAATAATTTCTTCTTCTTTTAATATGTTTAATTTATATTTTTCTAAAATAGGTGATACTGCCAAATTATATAAATCTGTCTTTAATTTTTGTTTATCAACAGCCGGATCAAAAGGTTTAGCTAAAACTATTTTTTCTACTTTTATTACTTTGCCATTTTTATAACTTACACTAACCTCAGCTTTACCATCTGGTCTTAAATAATTTAATTCACCAAACTGCAATTCATCCATTTTTCGGCATAATTCATGAGACAAAACTATTGGTAATGGCATTAATTGTGGAGTTTCATTACAAGCATAGCCAAACATCATTCCTTGATCACCAGCTCCATCATTATCGGCTCCAACTGCAATATCTTTTGATTGTTGATGAACTAGAACTTCGATATCAGCCTTTTCATCAAAGTTTAAAATTGGATTTGTATAACCAATTTCTCTGATAACTTTTTTAGCAATCTCAACATAATTTAATTTCTGGCTACAAGTTACTTCGCCTGCCATCACAATTTTATTAATAGTCACCAAAGTTTCCAAAGCCACTCTGGAATTTTTATCAATACCTAACGCCGTATCTAACACGGTATCAGAAATTTGGTCACAAATTTTATCGGGATGACCAGCACACACTGACTCGGAAACAAAAAGGGGATAGTTCATATTTTTCCTTTAATAATTAATAAAGGCTTGTCTTCCGAAATTTCGGAAATTGCACCGTGGAACTCCAAATCAATGGAAGAACTCGGTTGCTAGCCCCGCAACTGCGGGGTCCTCTTGACAAAGCAAATTAATATTAATCTATTTTTTGTGGGTTTTCAACTTTTCTTTTGTCTTTTTATCAAAAAACAATAAAACTCCACCAAACAAAGAATTCATTATTCCTAATATTCCTAAAAAGGTTGACATTAATAAAATACTTTCAGTTGTCCCTCCAACTTGTAAAAAGAAAAATAAATATAACTGTTCTCTGGCTCCAAAACCACCAATCGAAATTGGCAACAATAAAATTGTTGAAATAATTGGAATAAAAATAAACACTGACAACATCCCAATATTAGTTCCAAGTTGTCTTCCTATAAACCATATTTGCAAAATCCAAAATACTTCACTTAGAATTGATATCAATAAACATTTTGTTATCTGTTTTTTATTCTCACCTTTTAATAAATTAAAAATGTCGTTAAATTTATTTAAAAATTTTATTTTTAATAAAAGTTTTGATACATCAAAAAAATAAACTATTATATAAAATAAAAAACAAATTAATGACAAAACTATCAACAAATAAAAAACATAATCTGGGATAAGTAATCCTATTTTTCCTCCTATAATTGCTGCTATTAATCCTAAAAATATAAAAACAGAAAATCCAATAAATCTATCTAAAAAAACTGACCCAAACACTTTTGTTTTTGAAACCTCCGGATATTTTTGATCAATTACTATCCATTTTGAAATTTCTCCAGCAATCATTGTTGGGAAAAATAAAGAAGAAAAAGCAGCCAAAAAACTAGCTCTAGTAAAAGTTAAAAGAGTTTTAATCTTTATTTTTTTAAACACCAGCAGACTCCACCTAAAGGAAATTAATGTCACCAAAAAGAAACTCCAAACAATATTTAACAAAACAAACCAAAGTGGAATATTTTTAATTTCACCAAAAAGTTTTAAAACATCAACTTTTTTAAAAGCAAAATAAATTAAAACAGCTGAAAATATAAATTTAAACAACTTCGACCCAAAAATTTTCTTTAACATAAACTAATTATTAGCATAACACGAAGTATAATTAGACTAAATCAATGAAAATTTTACTTTTAAGTCACATTTTTCCTCCAGCCATTGACGGTGGCTCAAAAGTCATTTACAAGCTCGGTCAGTATTTAAAATCCCAAAATCATCAAACTCTTTATGTTTCCTCCAATTGTTCCAGCACCGACGATTTCGTCAAATCAAAATATAAAAAAATATCTGCAATCAACGATCTATCATCTACGATCTATTTACCCGTTTATCACCATCTTCGTCGTCCTCTGAAACTATTTCAAATTATTTGTACTAATTTTTTATTCATAAATCCTAATTCTTATTTCATAAATCTAATTAAAATATTTCAGAAAGGTCCAATCTTTAAAATTATTCCATTTTTAAAAGCCATTCACCAAATTTTAAAATTCAAACCAGATTTAATTATCGCCGGCCCACTTCCAACTACCATCATTTTGTATGCTGAATTAATAAAAAAAATATCTAGGATCTATAATCTACGACCTAAGGTCTTACTTAATGCTTCCTTTCATCCCACTGATCAAGACTTTCAACAAAAACCATTAATTAACACCTTAAAAAAGGCAGATTATTTATGGGCTCTTACCCAATCAGAAACCGATTATTTTATTAAAAACTTTAATATCGATCCTCAAAAAATTATTCTTGCTGGTAATGGAGTTGATGAAAATTTTCTCACCACCAAAAAAATATCTACGACCTACAATCTACGATCTAACATCTTATTTATCGGTTCTCTTGCTTCCCATAAACGTGTTGATCTTTTAATCAAATCATTTTCTACGATCTACAATCTACGATCTAACGCCTCACTTACTATTGCTGGTCAAAAAACTCTTTACTATCCTCAAATTGAAAAACTAATCAAATCTCTCGACCCAAAAACAAAAGCTAAAATTAAATTCATTTTTGATTTTAAATCAAAAGATTTAGCCAAAATTATCGACAATTGCTCAGTTTTAATTTTACCTTCAGTTCAAGAAAGTTTCGGTCTCGTTATTATCGAAGCTTGGGCTCGCCAAAAACCTGTCATCTGTGCCGATATTCCAGCTTTAAAAGAATTAGTTAAGAAATCAAATGGAGGTTTATTGTTTAAAGCTGACGATCAAAACGATTTGACCAAGCAAATTCAATTTATTTTAGACAATCCGCAAAAAGCACAACAACTGGGACAAAATGGTTACGATTATGTTAAAAATAACTATACTTGGAAAAAAGTTGGTCATAAAATATGTCAAGAAATATCATTCTAATTATTAGTCCTATTTTAATAGTAATAGCCGGAATTCTAATTTGGCGATTATTTTTTTATCTTCCACCATCAAATTCTGTCAAAATTAAAATTAAAAATATTGATTACAAAATCGAATTAGCCAAAACTACAACTCAAAAATCAAAAGGGTTGTCTGGAAGAGAAACTCTTTGTAAAAATTGCGGCATGCTTTTTATTTTTGGCTTTGAAACCAATCTCCCTTTTTGGATGAAAAATACCCTTATTCCTCTTGATATAATTTGGCTTGATAAAAATGGAAAAATTGTCGACATTCAAACTATTACTGAAATTAATTCCACCAAAATTCATCAAAATCAAACTCCAGCCAAATATGTACTCGAACTAAACGCTAATGATTCACAAAAAATAAACCTTAACATCGGCGATGTTATTCAGTTACCCAATACTTTATAACTTTATAAACTTTATAACTTGACAAACTTCTCTATAATTATTCCAAACTACAACGGTGCCAATTTTTTAACCGATTGTCTTAACTCACTTAAAAAAGCTATCGATAATTGTCCTAGTTCCGAATTCGAAATAATTTTGGTTGATAATAATTCCCATGACAATAGTCTTGAAGTTTTTGAAAATATTATTCCTAAAAATTTTAATTATCGGATTTTATTAAATTCCCAAAATAATGGTTTCGCTAAAGCTGTAAATCAAGGTATCGAAAAAGCTAAATATAAATGGGTAGTCTTGCTAAATAATGATCTGACCATGGAAGCAAATTGGTTTCAATTAATTTCTGAAAATATTAAAAAAAATAAAGATCCTAAAATAGCCACTTTTTTTGGTACTGTTTTAAATAAAGATGGCACCAAATTTGAATCCCAAGGTTTAAACTTTTTTTATTCTGGCAAATGCCAAAATATTTCTAATGGCAAAAAATTTCATAAATCAAAAATCTTAAATCTTAAATCTTCTCTTGTTTGGGGAAGTTCCGCTGCTTTTGTTGTTTACAATAAAGAAATATTAACTAAATCTGGTTCTTTTGATGAAGATTTTTTTGCTTATGAAGAAGATGTTGATGTTGCTTTGCGACTTCACAATTTAGGCTATAAAACTTTATACATTCCTCAAGCTATTTCTTATCACCTTGGAGGTGGCACTAGTAATAAAATGGGGATATTTAGATATAAAATGGATGCTAAAAATTGGCACTATATTATTATTAAAAACTTTTCGACACCAGAAATTATAAAAAAATTTTTCAAAATTACAGAAGAACGCCTCAGAAACTTATCAGGATTAACTAAGCAAACCATCCATGCCTATAAAATAAAAGCATTTTTTTATTTACCTTTCATTATAATTTCTACCTACGGTCAAGTTTTGATAAATATTCCCAAAATGTTAAAAAAACGCAAACAAATCCAAAAATTGTTAAAATTAGAAATTAGACATTAGAAATTTTGATTTAATTTATGATCATCGGCATAGATATCTCCACTATTCCCTACAAAACCGGCGTTAGTAATTACACTTTAAACCTCGTTAGAAATTTAGTTAAAATTGACAAAATTAATACCTACAAACTTTTTTATTCATCTCTTCGTCTTCCTTTTCCATCAGAAATAATGGAGATCAAAAAAAATCATCCTAACATCAAACTTTATCACTATAAATTACCTCCAACTTTTCTCCAAATTTTATGGAACAAATTAAAACTTTTTCCAATTGAATTTTTTATTGGTTGTTGCGATGTTTTTCACACCTCAGACTGGACCCAACCCCCAACCATAAAAGCCAAAACTATTACTACTGTTCATGATCTTACTCCTTTTTTACATCCAGAATGGCATCATCCTAAAGTAATCGTTGCTCATAAAAATAAAATGTTCTTAGCTTCTAAAAAATGTTCTAAATTTATTTGCGTTTCTCAAAGTACTAAAAATGATTTATTAAAAATATTTTCCAAAATTAATCCCCAAAAGATTGAAGTTGTTTACGAATCAGCTGAAGAAAAATATGGAAAATTTTTAAAACTTTCTCCAGAAGAACAACAAAAGAAAAAGGGGACTATCGAAAAACAATATGGTTTAGAAAAATTTATTTTAGCCCAAGGTACGAGAGAACCTCGAAAAAATCTCAAAAGATTAATTGATGCTTTTATTATTTTTAAGAAAAAAAATCCAAAGTGTAAAGTTGATTTAGCTATTACTGGAAAATACGGGTGGGGAGAAGATGTTGACGGCATCAAAGATCCTTCAGTAAAAATTCTTGGGTTTATTCCTGAAAAAGACATGGTCGCTCTCCACGCCAGCGCTCTTTGTTTAATTTATCCTTCTTTATATGAAGGTTTTGGTTTACCCCTAGTTAAATCTTTAAAAGTTGGCACTCCTATTATTACTAGTAATGTTTCATCTATGCCAGAAGTTGCCGGCAACGCTGCTCTTTATGTCAATCCTAATTCAATCGAAGATTTGGCCAAAACCATTACTAAAATGATTAAAGTTTCTGCCGTCAGAAAAAAATTAATAGCCAATGGCTTAATTCAAGCCAAAAAATTTGATTGGATGAAAACCGCCCAACAAACCTTATCGGTTTATCAAAATTTATGATAATTGGAATTGATGGAAATGAAGCCAATATTAAAAATCGTGTCGGCGTTGGCCAATATGCTTTTAATCTCTTAAAAAATATCTATTCACTCGATCAAAAAAACCAATATATTATTTATTTGAAAGATCAGCCTTTATCAGATTTACCAAAAGTTAGACATAATTGGACATATAAAATCTTTGGACCTCAAAAACTTTGGACAAAAATTGCTCTTCCTTTTCATCTTTTTACTCAAAAGGAAAAATTAGATATTTTTTATTCTCCCAGCCATTATTCTCCTCAATTTGCTCCTTGCCCTACCATTCCTACTATTCATGATTTAGGCTATCTCCAATTTAAAAGTCAATTCACCAAAAAAGATTTTTATCAATTAACTAATTGGACCAAACAATCAATTAAAAAATCCGCCCATATTGTCACTGTCTCTAATTTTTCTAAAACTGAAATAGAAAAAATTTATCACATTAATCCTGAAAAAATCACTATCGCTTACAATGGGGTCGATAACTTTCCAAAAATCGATGATAAAAAACAAAAGGAAATCCTTTCCATCTACGATCTACAATCTAAAAACTATTACCTATACCTCGGTACTCTTAAACCAAACAAAAATATACCTTTTTTAATTAGATCTTTTGCAAAATATCTACGATCTACGATCTACGATCTAAAACCTAAGCTTGTAATAGCTGGTAAAAAAGGTTGGTTGTTTGACGAAATTTTTTCCACTGTTAAACAAGAGGGTATTGAATCCAGTATTATTTTCACCGATTTCATTGACGATAATCAAAAAACTATTCTTTATCAAAATGCCAAAGCCTTAATTATGCCCAGCATTTATGAAGGATTTGGCATCCCTGTTATCGAAGCCATGAAATTAAATACTCCAGTAATTTCCAGTGATATTCCACCATTAAAAGAAGTAATTGAAAATAATGGCTTTTATTTTGACCCTGGCAATCAAGAAGAATTAGTTCATCAATTAATCAATTTTGAAAGACTTGATTCTAAAGAAATAAAAAAAATGACAGATCTTGCCAAAATCAGAGCCGATTTTTTCACTTGGACCAACACTGCCAAATCTGTTTTACAAGTTTTTGAACAATTCGTTTAAATAGGTCTAAATTTGGAATAAAATGACAAATTTTGCCTATTTATACGATCCCGATTTATCGGGATAAACAGTTCCTCTATATTTACAACTTTATAACTTGATGAACTTTACAACTTGATAAACTATAATCATATATATGAAAGATCGAACTGGTAAGAATCTAAACACCCAAGAAATTACTCAAAAGATTATCAATCGTTTTAAAACCATTTGTCTTGAATTTTGGCTTATGATTTTACGTTTTGTTGGTTTTATTCCTCTTCATTTCGTTAGAAAAATCTTTTATATGGCTTCAGGAATTAATATGCCTTGGAATTCCACTATTCATATTGGCGCTAATTTTTTTAATCCCTCAAACATCAAAATCGGTCACGACACTATCATCGGCGATCATTGTTTTCTTGACGGTCGCACTAAATTAATTATCGGTAATCATGTTGGCATTGCCAGTCAAGTTTTGATTTACAACGACGAACATAATATTCATTCCAGCAATTACGAAAATTCTTTTGGCCCAGTTGAAATTGGTGATTATGTTTTTATAGGACCTCGAGCTATAATTTTACCTAATATAAAAATTGGAAAAGGGGCTGTGGTTGCCGCTGGAGCAGTCGTCACTAAAGATATTCCTGATTTTGAAATTTGGGGTGGAATACCTGCTAAAAAAATAGGTGATCGAGAAAATAAAAACCCAAATTACAAACTCGGTCGAGCCATGTTATTTCAATAATATGATAAAAAAAACACTAATCATTTTATTTTGTCTTTTTAACGTATTTACCATTGTTTATTTAATTACTCCAACTCCAATTCTTCCTGATCTGGTTAATAGTGTTAAATCTGACGAACCAGGTGATACTACTCAATTAGCCAATGTTTCCGCCTATTACACTAACATGACTCGCACTGAAGTCATGAATTTTTATAAAGCTTATTACAGTGGTTCATTCAGAATTATTCTTAATCATCCACCCGAAAAATCTAAAGAAATAATTAAAGACACTATTCAAAGTTACTATTTTGAAGAATTTGTTTTACCTTTTAAAGAATCACTTTTTATCAATGGTTTTGAATGGGAAAATGATGTTTTTACTAAAGTCGAAGGCAGAGTTAAAAATAAACTGATTTTTAAAGACAAAGAATATAAGGCTAAAATTACCATTAAAACCATTCCTACTTCCAAATCAAAACGTATCGCTGCTTTTCTGTTCACCGAAGCCGCCATTATTTTCGCTATTTACGCTTATGTTTCTTTTTTAAGGAAAAAACATGACTAATCCTCTCCTTTCAATTATTATTATTTCTTACAATACCAGTCAAATTACCGTTAATTGTCTTAAGTCTATTTTTCAAGACAAAGGCTTAAAAGAAATACCTTACGAAATTATTATCATCGATAACGATTCAAAAGACGATTCTGTTGCTCAAATTAAAAAATTAAAAAAATCATTAGATATTAGAAATTTGAAATTAGAAATTATTGAAAACAAATTTAATGCTGGTTTTGGAAAAGCCAATAATCAAGGATTAAAAATTGCTAAAGGTAATTATATTTTATTACTAAACTCAGATACTCTAATTTTACATTCAGCCATCAGCCAATCATTAAATTGGCTTTGTTCACATCCTGAAGTTTCTGTTTGTACTGCTCAATTATTAAATAAAGATAAAACAATTCAAGCTTCTGGTGGTTTTTTCCCCAATCTTTCCAATGTTTTAACTTGGTGCTTAAATCTCGATGATCTTCCCTTTATTAATAAAATAATCAAACCATTTCATCCTCACACTCCCGCTTTTTATACTCATGACAATTTTTATTTAAAAGATCACCAACAAGATTGGGTAACTGGTGCTTTTATGTTGATCCGTTCATCTCACTTAAAATCAACTGGTGGTTTTGATGAAAATTATTTTATGTATGGTGAAGAAGTTGAACTTTCTTATCGTATTAAAAAAAATAATCCTCAATTTCAAACTTGGTATTTAATTGGCCCTCAAATTATTCACCTTGGTGGTGCATCAGCTCAAAATAGAATCGATCCACTTTTAAACGAATATCGAGGAATTTTATCTTTTTTTAAAAAACACAAAAATAATTTTGAATTCAAAATATGTGAATATCTAATTAAATTTAATGCCTTTAGCCGTGGTGTTATATACTCAATAAGAGGTCATAAAAACACCGCCTCTCTCTACTTCCAAATATGTTCAAAAATCTAAAATTAAATATTTTTCGACCAATAATTGCCATTCTTATTTTGTTTATTCCTCTTTATCCTAAATTTCCTTTAGCCAGTGTCAAGGGAACTTATGTCGCTATTCGCCTTGATGATATTGTTATCGCTTTGGCCATTTTAATTTGGTGTATTTATCAAATAATTCACAAATTTCCAGTTTTTAAAGTTAAAATTACCAAATTATTTTTAGTCTATTTTACGGCTATTGTTGCCAGTTTTGTGACTGCTTTTTTAATCTACCAAACCGAACCTGCTAACATACTTATTCTTCATTTAATTAGACGTTTTCAGTATATGTCTTTGTTTTTTATTGCTATCCAAAGTGTCAAATCAAAACAAGATTTAAATTTTAGCTATATTTTCCTTTTAATAACTACTTTTTTTGTCAGTCTTTATGGATATGGCCAAAAATATATCGGTTTTCCGGTAATTTCAACCATGAACTCTGAATTTTCCAAAGGCCAATTACTTCAAATGAGTACTTGGACTCGTATCAGTTCTACTTTTGCCGGACACTACGATTTAGCTGCCTTCTTAAGCGTCGCTTTAATAATTATTGGCATTGTTTTTATCATAAGTAAAAATAAATTAATCAAAATATCAAGTTTAATTATTTGGATTGCTGCTTATCCAATTTTAACTTTTACTGCCTCTCGAGTTTCCATTTTCGCTTTTATCGGTGGCATTTGTTTTACTCTTTTTGTTCTAAAAAAATATTTTTGGACTATTCCTTTCATTTTTCTTTTTTTCTTTAGTATTATTAACTCAGCTGAATTAAGTCAAAGATTATTGGCTACCATTCCTGCTTTTAAGACTCAATTAACTAAAAAAACCACTATTACTCCAACTATTGTTCCAACCGTCATTCCAACTTCTGTTCCAGTTGTCGCTGTTATTTCTCAAACTCCAAATTCTATTAAAATATCACCAACTCCAACTATGGTTCGTCACGTTTCCACTGAAATTTTTCCTACTGCCGACATTGACGCTGGTGTTGCTCGATCTGGCGAAATTCGTTTTAATGTTGAATGGCCACGAGCTTTACGGGCTTTTAGTAAAAATCCCATTACTGGTAGTGGTCTCGGGTCTATCACCTTAGCTACCGACAATGATTATCTCCGATCTTTAGGAGAAAGTGGGTTATTAGGTTTTGCCACTTTTGCAATTATTAATCTATATTTCATAATAAAAACAATCCCTAAAATATTTAAAAGAAAATCTACCGTCTGCGATCAATTATCTATTATTTTTTTAGGTTGTTTATTAACAACTTTAGCTAACGCTATTTTTATCGATGTTTTTGAAGCTTCAAAAACTGCTTATCTTTTTTGGATAATGATGGGCTCTTATTACCAATTACTCAATTTTAAAGATGAAAAATAAAAGAAAGATTTTAATGATTACTCCATATATTCCACGTCTTTCTCAGTCTGGTGGTCAAAACAGCTCTTTTTATTCTATAAAATATTTATCACCCGACAACGACATAACTTTAATTTGTCTTAGCGCTGACGAAGAAGGTTTAGATGACGTCAAGCCATATTGTTTAAAAGTTGTCGTCGTTAAACGAGGTAAAACTTGGGATCCTAAAAAAGTTTTATTAACTGGTCTCAGCCCTTATCCTTTTTTAGTGATGAAACATATCAACAAAAACTTTCGTCAAGCAATTCAAAATGAACTAGATTCCAACTCTTTTGACCTCATCCACTGTGACTGTTTTTATCCAATGCCCAACATTCCCGATACTAAAATCCCTATCGTCTTAGTCGATCTTACAATTGAATATAATGTTTATAAACATTACGTCGAGACTGTCACTGGCTGGAAAAAAATAATTAAGCCACTTCTTTGGATTGATGTTCTTAAGTTAAAATACTGGGAAACTCATTATTGGAAGCATACTCACACTGTTGTTGCCTTTGCCGAAGAAGACCAAAAACTAATTTCCAAAATTACTGGCCGTACCGATATTAAACTTTTTAAAAACGGAGTGGACAATAAATTTTTTGATTCAAAACCAAAAACTGACAAAAGCAAACATCCTTCCATTCTCTTTGGTGTTTCTAATATGAAGTGGATGCAAAATCGCGAATCAGTCGAAATGATTATTAAAGATTCTTGGCCTGAAATTAAAAAGGAAATACCCGAATGTAAACTTTACATTATTGGTCGTCACGCTCCTGATTATTACGGTCATTATCAATCCGATGATGTAATTGTTGAAGAAGCTGATTTTGATGGTCAACCAAAAGATCCCATCTATTATTATCAACATTGTTGGACCTTAATTGCTCCAATGGGCAGTGGGGGAGGAACTCGTAATAAATTTCTTGAAGCCATGGCCTGTAAACTTCCAATTGTTACCACTCCAGAAGGTATGGGCGGCATTAAAATTGAAAACTTTAAACAATCTATAGTTTGTGACTATAAAGATATAGCCAAATATACCATTAATCTTTTAAAAGATGATAAAAAAAGAACTATTATGGGGAATGAAGCCAATAAACTCATCAGCAGTAAATATTCATATCAAAGTAGTGTTAATGGCTTAAACCAAATTTATAAAGAAATTACCAAAATATAAATGGATTTATCAATCATAATTTTAAACTATAATTCCGCTGATTATTTGAAAAAATGTCTGGAAAGTATCAGTAAATCAGATCTTGGTAATTATAAATATGAGGTAATTGTTGTTGATAATTCTTCTACTGATAACAGTATTGATCTCGCCAAAAATTTTACTAATAATTATCTACGATCTACGATCTACGATCTGCTTAAAACTAATTTGGGCTTTGCTCATGGCAACAATCAAGGTCTTAAAGAGATAGACTCTAAGACTAGATTTGTTTTATTTTTAAATCCAGACACTCTTGTCGAGAAAGATACTTTAAAAAATATGATTAGTTTTTTTGATCAAAATAAGAATGTCGATGCCGCTACTTGTCAAATAAATCTTGCTCTTACAAACCAAATGCAACCAGAATGCCATCGTGGTTTTCCTACTCCTTGGAATTCTTTATGTTACTTTACTGGTTTATCAAAGTTATTTCCTCATTCTAAAATATTTTCTGGCTATTTTATGGGTGATTTAGATATTTCTGTTCCACACAAAATTGATGCCTGTGTCGGTGCTTTTTTAATGGTTAAAAAAGAAGTTGGCGATAAAATTAAATGGTGGAATGAAAAATATTTTTTCTACGGCGAAGATCTTGATTTCTGTTATCAATTAAAGAAAAATAATTTTAATTTATATTTCAATCCAAATTGTAAAATTACCCATTTTCAGGGAGTTTCTTCTGGTCTAATAACTAAAAGCAAACATCTTTCCAAGGCATCTCGAGAAACCAAAATTAAAGTAGCCAAAGCCAGTACTCAAGCCATGAAAATTTTTTATCAAGAAAATCTTTTATCCCATTATTCAGCTCCAACTAAATTTTTTGTCATGAGTGGTATTAAAATACTAGAACTTAAAAGAATTCTCAAAGCCAAATATCTATAAGACAGTCTAGTATCTTCCAATATCTTCTAATATATTCTAAAATAATCTAATGAAAGATTATAATGATCTTGTTATTCAAATTGAAGCTTTAAAACTTTTTTTTAAAAAACTTGAAACCCATCAAGCTATTAAAAAAAATATTCTTCGAAATTCTTTATTAAAAAGTGCCAGATTTTCAAGTAAAATAGAAGGTGCAGATTCAAAACTAGAAATTGATAATCTTTTCAAGGCCTATCAATACATAACTTTAAAAAAATCGCCAAAAGAGATATCTTTAAATTTTATAAAGGAACTCCATAAAATTGTTTTAAATAATATTTCTTCAGACTCTGGGCAATTTCGTACCGAACCTTGTGCTATTTACAACACTGCTGGTGTCGCTATTTATCTGGCTCCTCCAGCTCAAAAAATTCATGAATTACTAAATAATTTAATTGAAGAGATTAATAACAGTCAAGAACATTGTTTAATCAAAGCTGCTATTTTTCAATTTAAATTTGAAAAAATACATCCATTTTTGGACGGTAACGGTCGTATCGGCCGTCTTATTTCTTATCTAATTTTATATAAAAATGGTTTTTCCTTTAATGGCTATTTATCTCCAGAAGAATATATAAGTAAATATCGTGAAATTTATTATGATTGTTTAGACTCAGACAAAGATTATCAACCTTTCGTTAAGTTTTTTTTAGAATCTATTCTAAATCAGATTAAAACAACTTTTAATGATTTAAAAAATCCAAATAATCTTAACCATCTTTTACCTCGCCGTCGTGAAATTTATGAAATAATAAAAGATCACCCCAATTGTTCCTTTGATTTTATAAATCGTCGTTTTACTAAAATTAATCCAAAAACACTTCACTACGATTTATCTAGATTACAAAAAGAAAATTTAATTATTAAAGCTGGTGTCTCTCGTGGAGTCACTTATGTTATAAAATAAAATAAAACAAAACATGAAACATATTGTTATTGACGCTCGTCTCTATGGCCCAAAACACACCGGTATTGGTCGCTACACCAAAAATCTTCTCAAAGCCTTAGTTAAACTCTCTGATTTTAAAAATTATAAATTTACTTTAATAATTTATAAAGAATTAGAAAAAGATGTTAAAAAAGATTTAGGTGATAATTTTAATTATGTTACCACCAACATTAAACATTATTCCCTAAAAGAACAACTTTTTTTACCTTTTATTCTTTATAAATTGCACCCAGATTTAGTCCATTTCACTCATTTTAATAAACCAATTCTTTATTTTAAAAAATCAGTCGTCACTATTCATGACTTAATTAAACATTTCTCTAAAGGCAAAGAAACCACCACTAAAAGTCAACTTTTGTACAAAATAAAATATCTTGGTTATTTAATTTTAATTCGCACCATTGTTACTCGAAATCAAATTATTGTTCCTAGTAATTTTTGGCGCGATTTTTTAATCAAAAAATATCACTTAAAAGATTCCCACGTTGTCACCACTTATGAAGCCGTCGACCCTACTTTTTTACCAAACACCAATAAAGAAGAAGTTGAAAATTTGAAATTAGAAATTGGAAATTGGAAATTGGAAATTGGAAATTATATTATTTATACGGGTAATCTTTATCCCCATAAAAATATTATTGTTGTTTTAAAAGCTCTTAAAAAATTATCCAACATAAAACTAAAAATTATTTGTGCTCGTGATTTTTTTAGTGAAAAATTATCAAAACAGATTAACCATCTTAAAATTAAAGACCAAGTTGAATTTCTTGGTTATCTCGACGATCAACAATTTAAAGAAGTTTATCAACAGGCTTTAGCCCTTGTTCATCCATCTTTAATGGAAGGTTTCAGTTTAACTGGTCTTGAAGCTATGGCTTTAAATTGTCCGGTTGTATCGTCAAATTCAAGTTGTCTTCCAGAAATTTACGGTGATTCAGTTCTCTATTTTGACCCTCAAAATCCAGACGATTTAGTTGAAAAAATTAACCAACTAAAAAACAATTTAGGCCTACGCCAAAAATTAATTGATCTCGGACATCAACAACTCAAAAAATATTCCTGGAATAAAACTGCCGAACAAAGCATGACTGTTTACAAGAAAATATTAGAAATTTGAAATTAAAAATTTGAAATTAAAAATCGCATTATTTTATGATTGGTTAAATCAGTGGGGCGGAGCTGAAAAGGTTTTACTTGATCTAATTAAAATTTATCCTGAAGCACCAATCTATACTTTAATTTACGACCCTAAAAAAACCAAATGGCTTCCCAAAAAAATTAAAATTATTCCCTCTGTTTTAGACAAATTATCTCTTTCAAAAAAAAATTCTATTCTTCAAACTCCATTTTATGCCCTATCTTTAAAACAATTTGATTTTTCTCAATATGACATTGTTATCTCTACTACTCAAGTAATTGGTCATAGTCTCTCTATTCCAAAAAACACTCTTTACGTCTGTTATTTTCACAATATTAATCGTTATATTTATCAAACTCCACCTGGTTTCAAACTTTTAAAACCACTTCTAAATCTATATCAAAAAATTGATTTTAGTTATGGCCAAAAACCAGATTATTTATTTTGTAATTCCAATACTGTTAAAAAAAGAATTGCCGATGCTTATAAAAGAGAAGCTAAGACAATTTATCCTGGCATTGACACTTCATTTTTTGTTCCCTCAAAAAACAATTCTAATGAAAAATATTTTTTAATAGTATCTCGTCTTGTTTCTCACAAAAAAATTGATCTTGCTATTCAAGCCTGTCATCAATTAAATCAAAAATTATATATTGTCGGCGCTGGTCGTGACAAAAATAAATTAAATAATTTAATTAAATCTCTCAAAGATCCCAATATTAAACTATTAGGCCAAGTCGACAATAATAAATTATTAAATCTTTATCAAGAATGTTTGGCTTTAATCTGCCCTCAGCTAGAAGATTTCGGATTAACTCCGATTGAAGCTCAATCATGTGGCAAACCAGTTATTGCCTACGATAAAGGGGGATTAACCGAAACAGTTATTAACGATAAAACCGGAATTTTATTCAATCATCAAACTGTCGAAAGTTTAACTTCTGCTCTTAAAAAATTTAATCCAAATAATTTTTCCAAAGAGACTTGTCAAAAAAATGCAAAAAAATTTTCTAATCAAAACTTTATGCTAAACTTTAAAAAAGAAATAGATCTCCTATGGAAAAACCATCAATAAATTACTATCATCTTATCCTCTGTGGTGGAACCGGGCCCCGACTTTGGCCTCTCTCTCGAAAAAGTAAACCAAAACAATTTCTTTCCTTATTAGACAAACAATCTCTTTTGGTACAAACCATCAAAAGATCACAACGAGTAGTTGATAGTAAAAATATTTACATAGTTTCCAACAAAAATTATATTGATCAAATAATTAAAATTGCTCAAGAATTTAAGATAACCAAAAATATAATCATTGAGCCAGAAAAGAAAAATACCGCCTTGGCCATTCTTTACGCCACTATTAAAATTAAACAAATAGATCCAAATGCTGTTATCAGTACTTTTCCTTCAGATCACTACATCAGAAATGTTGCTCGTTTTAAAACAACTCTTAACCAGGCCAAAACAATTGCTCATTTAACTGATGATATTGTTACCATTGGAATTAAGCCAACCAAACCAGAAACTTCTTATGGTTATATTTGTCCCGACGAAAAAATCGAAAATTATTATCATGTTTCTAAATTTATTGAAAAACCAGATCTTCAAAACGCTCAAAAATTAATTGATAAAAATGCTTTTTGGAATTCTGGTATTTATACTTTTTCTATTTCTGCTTTACTTTCTGAATTTAAAAAATTACAGCCAGAATATTTTAAGATTGCCATGGATTTGGAAAAAAACTTAGATTATCCCCAAAAAATAGCTCAAATTTATCAAGACTCACCAGATCTTTCAATTGATCATGCTATTTCTGAAAAAACATCAAAAATGTCCATGGTTCCGGCTAGTTTTGATTGGACTGATATTGGAGAATGGGAAACTATTTTTGCCAGTTCACCTAAAAAGAAGGATAGTCACGCCATTATTGATCATAAAACTCAATATTTAAGTGTAAATTCACAAGGCTGTTTAATTTCTGGATCAGATAAAAAAATTATTGGTTTAGTCGGAGTTAATAACTTAGCCGTCATCGACACTCCAGATGGATTATTAATTTGTAATTTGGACTCTAGTTATAACGTCAGAGATTTAGTAAGCTTGATGGTGAAAAACAAAAAATACAAAAAATATTTTTTAAACTAAATGAAAAAAAAATTATTCAAAATCTTTAAAAGAACTATTGATATTATAGGGTCATTAACTCTTCTTATTCTGTTTTTTCCAATCATGTTGATCACCATGATTCTAATAAAAATAAGTTCACCTGGTCCTATTTTTTTCAAACAAAAAAGAGTTGGTAAAGATAATCAACCATTTTGGATGTATAAATTTCGCTCTATGTACACTGGTGATAATGATAAAAGATTAAAAGAAAATTATCCCGAACTTTGGAAAAAATATAAAGATTGTGGTTGGAAATTAGAAATGTCTGAAGATCCTCGTATTACTCCAATTGGTAAAAAAATTAGATCACTAACCATCGACGAATTCCCTCAATTAATCAATGTTTTAAAAGGGGACATGAGTCTAGTTGGTCCTAGAGCTTACCGAGAAGAAGAACTTCAAGAACAAGAAAAAAAATATCCCAAAACCGAAAAATATATCAAAATCATTCGATCAGCCAAACCTGGCATCACTGGTGTTTGGCAAACTTCAGGTCGAAATGATATTTCTTTTGAACAACGAGCTAAAATGGACGCCAATTATATTCAAAAGCAATCTTTTACCGAAGAAATCCTAATTATACTTAGGACACCAACATCCATGTTGTCACGTTGGTAAATTTTAGCTAAACTATTACATGGTGAAAACTGCTCCAACATTAATAGTAGATCAAACTCCTGTTAAAAAGATAGTCTCTAAAAAGAAAAAAATATTAAGAATTATTCTTAATATTTTGTCTGTTATTTTGATTTTAGCTTCTATAATTGCCGTTCTTGGTTTTTTCTTAGTTTTTATTCCCGGAAGAAAATTATATGCCCAAGTTTTAAAACTAAAAGAATCTGTTCCTGTAATTCAACAAGCCATTAGTGATAAAGATCTAGATAAAATTAAAGAAACACTAACTATTGTCAAAAATCAAACTGCTTCTATAAGTGTCAGTTATCAAAAGTTTTCTTGGTCTAAAATTTTACCAATAGTTGGGGATTATTATAAAGATGGTCAACAAATTTTAATTGTTGCCAAAGAAGGAATTGAAACTGGCGAAATCTTAATTAATGCTGTTGAGCCATATGCTGATTTTCTTGGTGTCAAAGGCGGATCAGTCAGCAGTGAACAAACCACTGAAGACCGAATTACTTTTTTAACTGAATCAATTGAAAGTTTAATCCCATATTTAGATCAAATTGAAACAAAAATTACTGCCATTAAAGAATCAATTAATCAAATTAATGCTTCTCGTTATCCAGAAGAATTTAAAGGCTATCAAATAAAATCCAATATTACAAAAATTCAAGGAACAATCGACGATGTTCATAAATTTGTTAAAGATGGTAAACCTGTCATCGGAAAAATTTCTTGGCTTTTAGGTAAAGACAATCCTAGAAAATATTTAATAATCTTCCAAAATGATGGCGAACTCAGACCCAGCGGTGGTTTCTGGACTGCTTACAGCACTTTAACCGTTAAAGACGGCAAAGTCACTCCTGGTATAGCCAGTAATATTTATGATCTTGACGATAAAATAAACAGTAAAGTTCCGGCACCCAGATTAATCAAGTCATATCATATAAATGTCCCTTATCTTAATCTTCGTGATAGTAATCTTTCTCCAGATTTTCCTACTGATGCCAAAATATTTTTAGAAAAATACACTAAAGCCATGGGTAGCAGAGATAAATTTGATGCTGTAATCGCTATTGATACCAAACTTTTGGTCGATATGGTTAAAATTTTAGGAAGATTAGATACTAGAGTCGGAACCTTCACTACCGATCCTGATAAAAGATGTGACGGCTGTCCTTCAATAATTTATGAATTACAATGGATCTCCGGTCGACCTAGAAATTATATTGAAAAAAATCGAAAAGATTTCTTAAATCCTCTAATGTCTTCTTTATTAGCCAATTTAATGGGAGCAGAAAAATCAAAAATGGGCTCAATAATTGAGACTGGTTTAAAAAATATCAATGAAAAACATGTTTTGTTCTACTTTCCAGACGAAGAAATGCAAAATATTGGAAATTTAGCCAATGTTACCGGAAAAATAATTGACGTTGATAAAACTGTCGACTACATCCATTTAAACGATGCTAATTTTGCCAGTGCTAAAAGCAATATCTTTATTACTCAAAAAATTAAACACGATATTACCATTAAAGATAGTGTTGCTGAACATAAAATTTCAGTAACCTATACCAATCCATCTCCTGCCTCAAATTGTAATTTAGAAAAAGGAGATCTATGTCTAAATGCCGCTCAATACCGTAATTTATTTAGGTTCTATGTTCCAATTGGCTCTAAACTTATTAAAATGACCGGCTCAGAAGTTCAAGTTGAACCTTATGAAGAATTAAATAAATTAGTTTTTGAAGGCTTTTATGGTAATAAATATCCTCTTTATGCTAAATCAAATATCAAAACTTCTGTTCAATACACCTCCGGAGCCACTGTCGGGTCAGACTACACTCTAATGCTTCAAAAACAACCAGGAACAAAAGCCGTTGAATATGAATTAACCATAAATGGTGAAGAACAACCAATTTTTCAATGGGTCGCCGATAAAACCATCAAATTTTCTTTGTAATGGATAAATATCAAAACACAATAGGAATTGTTATTAATAAAAAAACAATCAAAGAAACTGATTTATTAATAACACTTTTAACCCCAAGACAAGGAAAAATTGTTGCTTTAGCTAAAGGTGCTAAAAACATTAAAAGTAGTCGTCTAAGTTCTCTCCAACTCGGCAATATTATTAAAGCTCAACTTTATCAAAAGAATGATTATCTTTGGTTATCTGAGGCTCAAACCATCAATCCTTTTTTACAAAGCGAAAAAAATCTTACTCAATTAAATTTATTATTTTATTTTTTGGAAATTTTAAATCGTCTTATTGCTGAAAATCAGCAAATCGAAAATATCTATCAGATTTCTCAAGAAATTATTGACTCTATCAACAAAAATCAATTAAATCGTTATATTAAAAACGAAATTCTTTTTATTGAAACTCTTGGTTATGGTCTTCCGAATGAAATTAATCAATATTTTGCCAAAAAAGATTATAAGACTACTCAACAATTAATCAAAGGTTTCTTTGAATCTATTATTGAAAAGCCATTAGAGAGTAATAAGCTTTTTAAGTAATCTCAGGTTATAATATTCCATGGCAGAAAAAAATCAAAACGAAACAGTCAGTAAGATCGTCAGTCTTTGTAAAAGACGCGGTATTATTTTTCAAAACTCAGAAATATATGGCGGTGTTCAAGGTTTTTACGATTACGGTCCCATTGGTTCTTTAATGAAAATGAATTGGAAAAATATCTGGTTGAAACATAATGTTACTAGTCGTCGTGATGTTGTTTATATCGATGGTTCCATTATCACTCATCCAAAAGTTTGGGAAGCATCAGGTCATGTCAAAAATTTTGCCGATATTATGGTTGAATGTAAATCATGCCATAAAAGATTTCGTCCTGATCTGCTCGATGATCCTTCAAAATGTCCAGAATGTGGAGGTCAATTTACAGAAGGTAAAAAATATAATATTCTCTTTGAAACTGAAATTGGTGTTATCGAAGGTGAAAAACAACATGCTTATTTAAGAGGAGAAGCTTGCCAAACTATTTATCTTGATTTTAAAAACATCGTCGACTCTTGTCGTGTCAAAATTCCCTTTGGTATTGCTCAAATTGGGAAAGCTTTTAGAAATGAAATAACTCCCAAAAACTTTTTATATCGTACTCGCGAATTTGAACAATGGGATGTTCAATATTTTGTTCATCCTAACGATATGGAAAAATGGTTTGAGTATTGGAAAGAAAATCACATGAATTGGTATCAAAAATTATTCAATAATCCAGAAAACTTAAGATTTCGTCAGCACGAACCAGATGAATTATCTTTTTATGCCAAAAAAGCTTTTGATATTGAATATAAAACCCCGTGGGGTTGGGCTGAAATGGAAGGAGTTCATTGGCGTTCAGATTACGACTTAACTCAACATTCTAAATTCAGTGGTCAAGATCTCTCTTATCTTGATCCAGTCACTCATGAAAAATATCTCCCTCACATCACTGAATGTTCTGGTGGTGTCGACCGTAGTTTCTTTTTTATGTTACTTGATGCTTATTGCGAAGAAAAAACCGAATCTGGCGAAATCCGAACAGTTTTAAAAGTTAAACCTCAAATTTCTGCCTATAAAATGGCTATTATTCCACTTGCCTCCAATAAGCCAGAATTAATTGCCAAAGCTGAATCAATTTTTCAAAAACTAAATGAAAAATATTCAGTCGATTGGGATGATAGTAGCAATATAGGTAAAAAATATCGTCGCCAAGACGAAATTGGCACTCCTTGGTGTTTGGTCGTTGACTATCAAACCCTCGAAGACAATACTGTTAGTATTCGTGACCGAGACACCATGGAACAAGTCAGAATTAAAGCTGATGAAGTTGACAATTGGTTAGAAAAACAGTTAAATAAATAATCATGAAAAAAATAATAAAACTATTTGCTTTTACCGCTCTCATTATTTCATCATCTTTTTTATTATCTGCTTGCAGTAAAAAACCTGTAGCAGACACTCCTGATTCAGCCAAAAATACCGCCAAAACTGCTAAAAAAATCGAACTGTCTGCCGATGAAAAACCATATATCAGCCTAGTTCCAACTGTAGATGGTCACACTTTATCTCTTAAAATTTCTCAAGTTCCGCCTAAATTCACCAGCATTGATTATGAATTAATCTACACTGCCATAGATGGAGATATTGAAATTGAAAAAGGGGTCAGTGGTACTATAAAAAGTTCCGAATATTCATCGGCTAAAGATCTTTTATTGGGCACTGCCAGTTGTACCAACGGTTGCAAATACAAATACGATGAAGGTGTCACTGGCGGAACACTCACCTTAATATTGAATACCGACAATAAAGAATATTTTAATCATGAAACTTCTTTTGTTTTTTCTAGCGGTACCGATATCAATAAAGCCAAAAAATTTAGTTTAATCCAGGATAATTTTATTATCAATGGAACCGTCACCGCTAAAAGTGAATATTTCATTGCTTTTAAAAATTTTAAATCAATTTATTCTGTTTTCTCTAGTGGTACCGGCAAAGGCAAAATCGTTTCCATCGAACCTACCACTATCACCAAAACCGATACTAACACTATCACTGGTGACTACACCATCGCCCAATAATGGATTTTCATATTCCTGTTTTACTAGCTGAAACAATTAGACTTCTTAACGTCCAAAAAAATAAAATTTATATTGACGGTACTCTTGGTCATGGTGGTCATACCTTGGAAATATTAAAACAAGGAGGCATTGTTTACGGCATTGATCAAGATCCTAAAAATTTAGAAATCGCCACTAACCGAGTCAAAGAAGCTGGATTTGAAAAACAATTTTTTCCAGTTCATAATAATTTCAACCAATTAGAAAATTTTATTAATCAAAACATTAAGCAAAAAATTAATGGTTTAATTATTGATCTTGGTCTCAGCCAAAGTCAACAAACCGGTAAAGATAGGGGATTTTCATTTAACGATGAAATTTCTCTCGACATGAGGCTAGATCCAGAAAATCAGGAATTAACCGCTGAAGAAATTATTAATACTTATGACTACAACGAACTTTTCGAAATTTTTAGTAAATACGCCCAAGAAGTTTATAGTAAACCATTAGCTTTAAAAATAATTCACGAACGTCAAAAATCACCAATAAAAAATTCCGTAAGATTGGCTAATATTATTCGAGATTTTTATAAAGACCATCATTTCAGATCTAAAATAGATCCTAGTACTAAAATTTTTATGAGTCTTCGCATCGTTGTTAATAATGAATTTGATAATTTAAAAGATATTCTTAGTCAAAGCTTAAACACAGTCGCTAAAGACGGCAATGTTTGCATTATTTCTTTTCATTCCGGAGAAGATAGAATTGTCAAACAATTTATTAAAAATTATTCGGATCAAAAAATAATTATTGAAAATAAAAAACCTGCCAAAGCTTCTTTTGAAGAAATCAAAAAGAATCCTTTATCTCGCTCAGCCACCCTAAGATCGTATAGAATAGTATAAGATGTTAAACAAATCATTTTTTCTAGTCATCTTTTTTATAATCATATTTCAAATTATATTTTCGTTCTATTATTCCAGTGAAATTATTAATCAAAATAATCTAATTAATCAAAATCAAATCATATTTCAAACTCTTAAATTTAAAAATCAAAATTTAGAAAAAAAATTAGCCATCTTATCTTCTTTAACTACCATTGAAGCCACTACCAGTCAAAAAAACTATATAAATTTACAAGAAACTTTAACTCTTCAAAACTAAAGTGCAAAATTCAAGATCAAAAATACTATCTATTGCTCTTACCTTTTGTTTTATGGTTATTTCCTGGCGTTTTTTTTATTGGCAGGTTGTTAAAGCTCCAGAATTTAAAGAAAAAGCTAAAAATCAAACATACAAACTGGCAACTATTCATCCTGAACGAGGAAAAATCTATTCTTCTGACAAATTTCCCCTTGTTTTAAACCAAACTGTTTATCAACTTTCATTGTATAAGCCAAATTTTAAGGAAGACTTAGACCAAATAATAAATCAGATAGAACAAGTCTATCCTGATTTTAAAACTAAAAATAACGAAACTATTATTAAATTTAAAAATAATTCCAATCAAAAATGGATTACCTTCAATCCAGAATTTAGCGAAGAACAAAAAAACCTATTAAACATCTCTGGTATCGAATTTAAAAAAATAGAAAAAAGATTTTATCCAGAAAATTCTTTAGCTTCAGATATTCTTGGAATTATTGGCAAAGATTCAAGTGGAAGCAAAATTGGATATGGTGGTCTTGAAGCCTTTTATCAAAAACAATTACAAGGAAAAACCGGATTTGTTTGGGGACCACAAGATGCCACTGGAAAAACCATTTTAAATAAAAAAAGTTGGAGTTCAAATGCCGTCAATGGTCGAAATATTTTTACCAACATTAACAGAAGTGCTCAATTTTATGTTGAAAAACTTTTACGTGAAGGTATTGATAAATACACCGCCGATTCAGGTTCCATTACTATTATTGAATCAAAAACCGGTGCTATTTTAGCTATGTCCACTCTCACGGCCACCAGCTCTGCCACTGCTAGTGGAATTAGAAACCCCGCCATTTCAGATCTTTTTGAACCAGGTTCTATTTTTAAGCCATTAATTGTCTCCATGGCTTTAGACACTAATTCAATCGACACTGATTATGTTTGCACTAAATGTAATCAAGCCCGTGTTATCGGCAAATACAACATTAGTAATTGGAATAATGAATTTCACGCCAACTCCACTCTTCAAGACATTATTAAAAATTCCGACAATGTTGGTATGAGTTATATTATTGCCCAACTTGGTAAAGATAATTTTTTAGATTATTATCAAAAACTTGGACTCACTCAAAAAACCGGCATTGATCTTCAAGGTGAAGCTAAACCAACCATTAAAAACCAGTGGCCAGAAATTGATTTAGCCACTGCTTCTTTTGGACAAGGAATTGTAGTCACTCAAATTGGTATGCTTCAAGCCTTTAATGTCATTGCTAACGATGGTGTTTTGGTTAGACCAAAAGTTGTCGATTATTTTATCGAAGAAGACAAAATAATTAAAAATAAAAATAATAAAGAAACTCAAGTTTTCAGTTTAGATACCATAAAGAAAATAAAATCGATTTTAAAATATTCTGTTGAAAGTGGTGTTGTTTCCAGACTTAAACCAAATAATCTTGAAGTTTGCGCCAAAAGTGGTACCGCTCAAGTCGCCATTCAGGGTAGCTATAAAAATAATTCTTCAACCATCGCTTCATATATTGGTTTTTCTCCTTGTGATAATCCTAAATTTACTATGATTGTCACTATTAATAATCCCAGAACTTCACCCTGGGGATCAAGTACTGCTGCTCCGATCTGGTATGAACTAGCGTCAAAGTTAAACTATTTGTTATAATTGAATACTTCTAATGGTTCAAAAATTAAAAAACATCTTCATTCATTTACCAAAAAGTTTTTTTTGCAACTTAAAATATGGTTTCCCTAGCCGAAAATTAACTCTAATTGGCGTTACTGGAACAGACGGTAAAACTACAACTTGTACTTTAGTCAACGAAATATTAAAAAAATCTGGTTTAAAAACCGGATTAATTACCACCATTGGCGCTAAAATTGGTGACAAAGAAATTGAAACCGGTTTTCATACCACCACTCCAGATCCATCTGTTCTTCAAAAAATTTTGGCCGATATGGTCAAGAGTGGAATAACCCATGTTGTGTGCGAAGTCACTTCTCATGCTCTCGATCAACATCGTTTTTGGGGTTGTAACTTTAAGGTCGCCGGTATCACCAACACTTCTCATGAACATCTTGATTATCACAAAAAAATAGAAACATATATTAAGACTAAAGCTAAACTTTTTAATCAATCCGAAACCGCTATTTTGAATAAAGATGACCAGTCTTTCGAAATTATAAAAAAACAAATAAAAATTCCCTATAAAACATTTAGTATTAACAAAACTTCCGATTACCAAGCTCAAAAAATAAAACTTGGAACTGATAATCTCAGTTTTTGCGTTAATGATCAGAAATTTATCACTGATAGTAATTATGAATACCAAGTCTATAATATTCTTTTAGCCACCGCTATTTGCTATAAATTGGGAATTAAATCCGAAACAATTCAACAAGTAATAGAACATTTTCCAGAGACCAAGGGTCGTCGCGAAGAATTATCAAATGATTTTAAGTTTAGAACTATTATCGATTTTGCCCATACTCCTAATGCTCTTAATGCTTCACTTTCTTCTCTTAAAAAAACTAATCAAGGGAAAATTATTATTATTTTTGGAGCCACCGGTGGTCGAGACCACAGTAAACGACCGATAATGGGTAATATTGTTTCAAAATTAGCTGATATTGCCATAATTACTGCTGACGACACTAGAAATGAAAAAATTAAAGATATTAACAAACAAATCATTAGTGGTATTGATCCTGAAAAATCAGAATTAATTGATTACCAAGAAACAAAAACTAAAAAACAAATTCAAAATATTTCAGAATTATCTAAGAAAAAATTTATTTATTTTGATATTCCAAATCGTCAAGACGCCTTTAATTTAGCCATCAAATTAGCAAAACCAAACGATGTTGTTATTGCTTGCGGCAAAGGTCATGAAAATACTATTCTTCACGGACGCACCGAATATCCTTGGTCCGAAGCCGAAGCTTTTAGAACCGCTTTTCGATTTCGAAAAATAAAATAATATGACTCAGTTTAATCTAAAGAATACTGACAATATTGATCAAAATTATCAAAATGGTCTTCTTCCTCAACGAAATGATAAAAATTTGTTTTATTCTCAAACTAGTTGTCGTTCCAATTTAACTGATTTTAAATTAAGTTCTGAAAATCGCCGAATTTTAAGAAAAACTGAAGAATTCACCTTTGAAAAAATTGCTCTTAAAGATTTCAATTATGATTTAAAAACTCAAAAAGAAATTTTTAATTGGATAAAAAAACTTGGATGGGATTATCCTACCAGTTCGGTTAAAAATGTTTTTACAAATCATATTTTTAATTATCTATATGTATGGAAAGATAAGCAAAATAATATCATTGCTTATTCTGTTTGTTATTTTTCAGACCATATTAGTCATATCGCCTATGTTTTTTATAATCCAGAATTAGCCCATGGAAATTTACCCATTCGTTTAGTTTTACAAACCATTATTGATAGCCACGAATCAGGTTTAACTTATTGTTATTTAGGTCGTTTTTCTAATGATAATGGTTTTTATAAAAGAAACATGCCCGGCTTTGAATACTTTAACAATAATCAATGGCAAACTTTATAAAATTATTTTTTAGAAATTGGAAATTAGATATTAGAAATTAAATATATGCATATTCACATTTTAGGAATCGCTGGCACCATGACCGCCTCACTAGCTGTCGCTTTAAAAAAACAAGGGAATTTAGTCTCTGGTTCCGATCAAGACAAAATTTATCCACCTATCAGTACCATTTTAGAAGAAGCCGATATAAAAATAAATTCTACTCCAATTAATTCTTCAATTGATTTGGCTATCATCGGATCATCCTTTTCTAGTTTTCAAAGAACTAAAGATGAATTTGAGCAAATTAAAAAATTAAAGATCAAATATATTTCTGCCAGCGAATACATTGCCAAAAACTTAATTAAAGAAAATTCAATTTTAATTGCTGGAACTTATGGTAAAACAACCATTACTTCCATTGTTTCTTGGATTTTTAATCAAGCCAAATTAAATCCCAATTATATGTTTGGAGGTAAAGCTTTAAATCGTTTTCCATCAGTCAATATTTCACCTACAAATTGGTCTATCATCGAAGCCGACGAATCAATTCATGGTCTCGATAACCAAGCTAAATTTCTTTATTATCCAGTTAATTTTTTATTATTGACCAGCGCCGATTGGGAACATAAAGATTCTTATCCTACTGAAATTGCCAATTTTAATGCTTTCAAAGCATTAATTTTAAATGTTTCTAAAGATGGAATTTTATTTATAAATTCTCAAGGCTATCAGACCAAAGAATTAAGTCTTTACTCAAAATCAAAAATAGTTACCTACAATTCAATTGAATCTAATTATTTTATAAAAAATACAAAAATCAAGAAAAATTATTCTATCTTGACTATAAAAACTCCTCGAAATATCTTAAAAATCAAAACTAAATTAATCGGTCAATTTAACTTTGAAAACATTTTAGCAGCCATTGCTATTACCGATAGTCTAAATATTCCTCAAACTAAAATTAAACAAGCCATTTCTAAATTCAATGGAATAAATCGTCGTCTTGAAAAAATTTATGATCATAAAAAAATTATTATATTTGATGATTTTGCCCAATCTTCCAATAGAATTAAATCAACGATTGAAGCCATAAAACAACATTTTCCAAAAAATAATATAAAAGTTTTATATCAACCTCATGCCTCTTTTATCCAACACAAAGAAAGTATTAAAAATTTTAATCATGTTTTCGATTCAGCCTCTGAAGTTGTTTTAACTCAATTAACTTTTAACAAAAACATTGACAAAAATGAACGCGTCACCGCCAAAGATTTTAAAGAGGTGGTTGGAGACAAATTAATTTATTTTCCCATCGATGAAGATGTTTTAAATCATTTTCAAAAAACTCTTACAAAAGGAGATATACTCATAAACATGAGTTCTGGTGGTTTTACTGGAAATAAAATAATGAGAAAATTAATATTAGAAATTAGAAATTAGAATTGTATTTATATTAAAAATTAGAAATTATATTTATATTATATGTCTAGATATATTATCGACGGAGGAAAACCACTAAAAGGAGAAGTTTCCATCAGAGGTGCTAAAAATGCCAGTTTTAAACAAATAATTGCTTCTTTATTAACTGATCAGACAGTTTATTTAAACAACGTTCCTCAAATTTCAGATGTTAAAATAACCACAAGTATCGCCAAAAGTCTTGGTTGTCAAGCAATTCAAACTGCCGAACATTGTCTTGAATTAACCACTCCAAAAATAACTAAAACCATTGTCCCTAACGGAACTGGTGAAAAATCAAGATCTTCTTTTATGTTTGCCGCTCCACTATTATCCAGAGTTGGCACCGCCATTGTTCCAATTCCAGGTGGCGATAAATTAGGCAGTCGACCATTAGATCGTCTTTTCGACTGTTATTCTAAAATGAACATCAATGTTTCTGAAACTGACCACGATATTACTTTTAATACAGATAAAATTATCGGTACCCATTTTACTTTTACAAAACCATCACACACCGTTACTGAAGCAATTTTAATGACCGCTGTTCTAGCTAATGGTGAAACTATTATTGATAATGCCGCTCTTGAACCGGAAATTGATGATTTAATTTTAATGTTAAACCAAATGGGTGCCAAAGTTCAAAGAGACTCTAACGATATTAAAAGAATAATAATTCAAGGTGTTTCCAAATTAAACGGAACCACCCACGAAGTTATTTGTGACCGAAATGAAATTGTCACTTTTGCTTGTGCGGCTTTATCCACTAAAGGATCTGTTTCTATTTTAAAAGTCAAACCAGACACTGTCAAAACCTTTTTGGACATCATTATTAAAATGGGTGCTGATGTAAAAATTGGTAACGATGAAATTTATGTTGGTTGGACAAAACCTTTGTCTGGTATTGACATTGAAACCAATCCAGAACCGGGTTTTATGACTGACTGGCAAGCCATTTTTTCTGTTCTTTTAACTCAAACTGTCGGTTGTAGTTCTGTTATCGAAAGAGTTTATCCTAGCCGTTTTCAACATATCGAAAATCTCAAAAAAATGGGAGCTAAAACAACTTTTTTTAATCCTGAAATCGATAATCCAGATGAATATTATCAATTTAACAAAGAAAGTGACAAACCTGAATATTTTCATGGAGTTAAAATTTATGGTCCAGCCAAATTAACTCCGGCTAATTTCACCATTAATGATCTTCGAGCTGGAGCTTCGGCCACTATTGCCGCTCTCACTGCTTCTGGGAAATCCACCATTGAAGGAATTGACTACATTGAAAGGGGATACGAAAAATTAGCCGAACGTCTTTGGTCTTTAGGTGCTAACATAGAATATATAAAAATTTAATTTTATGCCTCACTTATATTTAGGTCTACTTCTTTTTTCTTTTTTAATTACCAGCATTCTGGTTGTTCCTTTTATCAATCTTCTCTATAAACTAAAGTTCCAACGACAAATCCAAAAAACCACTGATTTTCAAAATAAAAGAACCGCTATTTTTGATAAATTTCACAACACCAAAAGTGGAACACCAATAGGCGGGGGAATATTAATCATCTCCGTCGTTCTTATTCTTTTTATAATTCTTTCTCCAATCATTAAATTTTCTCGAATTTTTGTTTCTTCTAATTACCAAATAAACAAAGAAATCTTTATTCTTTTCTTCACTTTTATAAGTTTCGGATTATTAGGACTTTACGATGATGTTTTAAAATTCTTTGGCTTCAAAAAAACCGGTTTCTTTGGTTTAAGAATGTCACATAAATTTATCTTGCAAATAATAATTTCTTTAATTATTTCTTTAATGATTTATTTTCAATTAGGAATCAATTTTATTTATATTCCTTTCTTTGGTGCTATCAAATTAGGCTTATTTTACATCCCCATTTCTACCCTTATTATCGCTGGTTTTGCAAATTTCTTTAATATTTCCGATGGTCTCGATGGTTTATCTTGTGGGCTTTTAATGATTTCTCTATTTGCTTTTTGGATTTTAGCTAGCACTTCCATGGATACTATTATTTCCTCTTTTCTAGCCCTTTGGATCGGAGCCTTAATTGCCTTTCTTTATTTCAATGTTTATCCAGCCAGAATCTGGCTTGGCGATGTCGGTTCACTTTCATTTGGAGCTACTTTTGCTGTTATCGCCTTACTCTTAGGGAAAATAGTTCCTTTAATCATTGTGGGGTTTCCTTTTATTGTCGAAGGCATGTCTAGTGCTATTCAATTAGTTAGTAAAAAATATTTCAAGAAAAAAGTTTTTCCTGCTGCTCCTCTTCATTTAACTCTACAAAGTATTGGTTGGGAAGAACCAAAAATTGTCTTCCGTGCCTGGCTAGCTGGAATTATATTAGCTATTTTTGGACTATGGTTGGGAATAAATTAGATTTATTAAAATTAGAGATAAGTTATTATCTCGATTTACCTTACAGTAAAAATATCCTTAAAGACGGAAAAATAATTAAGGAAAAATTTTTAGGCGGAAAAGGCAATTGTCGTCAGATTGCCACTGAAACCATTCGTCTGGCTCAAAAACAAAATTTAGATTTAACTAAATTAACCAATCCAGAATTTTACAATTTCCAAAAAAAGAACCATCTTGGTATTGATTGTTCTGGCCTTGCCGTTCAATTATTAAATTTTTATTTCGAAACTAAATTAAATCCTCGTAAAATTTCGGCCAACATGCTCACTTCAGTTCCACTTTCAAAAGAAATAAAACCAAATGAAATTAAAACAGGGGATTTAATTCGTCAAAAAGATGGCCACCATGTTCTGTTTATTGTCGAAAAACAAGGCAATATCATCACTTATGTTGATAGCTCTCGTGAAGGCAGGGGAGTTAAATATGGAACCACCGACATCACTGATAAAAATTTCCACCACAACGGATTTTTTAGAATTAACAAAAACATGTAGAGACGCCACACATGACGTCTCTACTGCGAAACTATTTTTCTTCAATCAATTCTCGATATTTTAGTGGATTTAAAGACAAAATTTCCACTTCAGTCCCACATTCAGGACATTCAATGATATCTCCCACTGCAGTGGCCTCTATTAATTCAATTTCTATTTTGCAATCTGGACAAATAACTTTTTCGTTCATGTTTTATTAAAATTAATAACTAGTATAATTAACCTATTATATGACAAGCACACCTTTAATTAAATTAGAAAATGTTTATCTCAAAAGGGAAGACTTGAACGAAACTGGTTCCGCCAAAGATCGAGCCATGATTTCTCAAATCGAAAATCTAATAAAACAAGGTTTTAAGACTGCTGTCATTTCTAGCACTGGCAATGCTGCTATTTCTGCCGCCCATTTTTGTAAACTCAGCCAAATCGATTTAACTATTTTTGTTTCTCCCAAAATCGATCAAAATAAGCTCAACTTACTTAAAAAAAATGGTTGCCAAATTTTTATTTCTGATCAACCCATCAGTGAATCTATAAAATTTTCTAAAAAAAATCAGGCCTATCTTCTCCGTCAATCTACTGACCCCAGTGCTTTAATTGGTTATCAAAAAATTGGTCCAGAATTAATAAATCAATTGCCTCAAACTACCAGTATTTTTGTTCCAGTTGGCAGTGGCACCACTCTTTTGGGAATTTCTCAATCTTTACCAACAATAAAAATTTTTGCCGTTAAACCAGCAGATACAACTTTAACCGATGCTTTAACTGTTAAATACCAACCTCTAAAAAATAAAATTATTTCTGCCGTCAAAAATTCTAAAGGTTCAGAACTAATTATTCAAAACGATGAAATTTTAGAAGCTCATAAAATATTAGAACTAAACAAGGTTAAAACTTCTCTTGAAAGTGCCTTAGCCTTTGCTGGATTTAAAAAAGCTCTTAAAAACAACCTAAATATAGGTAATTATCCCGTCGTCATTTTAACCGGATGTCAAAGATAAATTTAACCACCATTATTAATCAATCGTCTTATATTTTCTTTTTTTTGGTGGTCGATAAATTTTTAGATATTGATCTTCCTGAACTTAAAAATTTTGAAAAAATTTATCTTTCCGATTATCCATCTATCGCAGAAAAAAATAGTGGAAAATTACTTTCCCACCCAAAAGTTATAGACTATATTTGTCAAAAATCTAAAAAAAATAATCTTACTCCTGTCATTATTCCTTTTAAACCATCTGCCAAAGTCGATTTTTTGTGTCAAAAAAATAATTGGATAAATGCTAGCAATTCTGCTCCAATTAACCGTTTTTTGGAAGATAAAATTAAATTTACTAAACTTAGTCAGAAATACAAATTACCAATTATTCCTTCTTCGATAGATACTTTTTCTCAAAAAAATTTTTTAAAATATCAAAAAAAATATACTTCCAAATTAGTTCTTCAAACTCATTTTGGTTGGGCAGGAAATAGTACCTTTTCTGCCGAACATTGGGACGAAATAAAAGATAAAATTACTCAAGGCGTCATTGTCAAATACACTCCTTTTATTAGTTCTTCCTACTCCCTTTTAAACAATTGCTGTCTTACCAAATACGGCTTAATTCAAAGTCCACCAGCTCTTCAATATACTGGTATTTCACCCTATACTCAAAATCCTTTTACTACCGTCGGTCGTCAATGGCCTTCAATGGCTCCTCAAAAAATAATCAACGACATTAATAAAATAACTGAAAAATTTGGCAAAATTTTACCAGAAATTGGATACAAGGGGTTTTTTGGTCTTGATTTTTTAATTAATAAAAACAAAGTCTATTTACTAGAATGCAACCCTCGACTTACTGCTTCTTTTAGTTTTTACACTCAGATAGAGTTAACCCAAAACATTACTCCTCTTTTTTATTTTCATTTAGCCGAATTTTTAAAACTTGATTATAAAATTAATTTAAAACAAGAAAAATCAAGATTTAACAATAAAAAAATTATTGGTTCCGAGTTGACTCCCAAAAATAAAGACAATTATACTTGTCAAAAATTAAATTTTGACTATCCTTTGTCAAAAAACACCAATCCTATTTCTATCAAAATTAAATGAAAGAAAATAAATCCCCCTTATTATTCTTAGTTTTCAGCTTGGTTTTTGTCGGTTTAATTTTTATTTCCATTTCTTCATTAAGCGAAGCCAATTCTTTAATTGGCGATAAATTTTTTTATATTAAAAAACAAGTATTTTGGATTATTTTGGGATTAATTTGTTTATACATCACTTCAAAAATAAACATTAAAACCATCAAAAAGTTTTCTTTTATTTTCTACGCTATTTCCATTTTGGGTTTAATTTTAGTTTTAATTCCAAGCCTGGGCAATGAAGCTCTTGGTGCTAGACGTTGGTTAAATTTAGGTTTTACTAGTATTCAGCCTTCTGAAATTTTAAAATTAAGTTCCATTATTTATTTTTCTTTTCTTTTTTCTAAACCAGAAAATCACAACATTAAAAATCTAATTTTTTACCTTGGAATCCCATTTGTCTTAATTATCATTCAACCAAATTTAAGCACTGCCATTTTAATTTCGGCCATTGTTAGTTCAATTTATTATATTTCTGGTGGTGACATTATGCCTCTTTTTGGTATTATTTGTGTTTTTTTAGTAGTCAGTGTTCCCTTAGTCTTTTTTTCACCCTATCGTTCCGCCAGATTAAAAACTTTTTTAGAACCACAACAAAACCAAGAAACTTCGTCATATCACAGTAATCAAATAATTTTATCCCTTTCTTCTGGTGGTTTTTTTGGAAAAGGATTTGCCAACTCCGATCAAAAATACAAATTCCTTCCTAAAATTTCTACAGACTCTATTCTTGCGGTCATTGGTGAAGAAATTGGATTTATTGGAATTTTTGCAGTCTTATTAATTTATCTTTCTTTAATAAATTATCTTTTGAAATTTTCTCAAACAATCGAAGATCCTTTTCAAAGTCTTTTAGTTTCTGGTAGCGCCTGTCTAATTGCTTATCAAAGCTTGATTAATATTTCTGCTATTGCTGCTCTCATTCCTTTAACCGGTGTTCCTTTACCGTTTATTTCCTATGGTGGTTCTTCACTAGTCACTCTTTTTATTGTTATTGGGCTGGTCAGAAATGTCGAAAAAAATCAAAAACTGTTATACTTAAAGAGTGATCTCAATCAAACCAAAAAAGACGGTAATCATCACCGGAACTCACTTGACTCCGGCCACCGAACTCATTCGTCAATTGAAAAATGATCCAAAAGTTCATTGGCAAATAAATTATATTGGTCGAGAAAAAAACTCTAGTGTCGACAATTCACCTTCGATTGAATCAAAAATAATTCCAAAGATGGGCATAAACTTTTATTCAATTAATTGTGGAAAACTAGACCGTCGTTGGCTTCCAAACACCATTAAGGGACTTCCTCAAACCGCCAAGTCTTTATTTGAAGCCTCAAAATTAATTAAAAAAATAAAACCTGATGTTGTTGTTTCTTTTGGCGGCTACGTTTCTGTCCCAATAATTATAAGCAGTTTTCTTAGAAAAATTCCTTCAATTACCCACGAACAAACTCTTACCAACAGTTTAACCACCAAAATTAATAGTCATTTTGTCACCAAAGTTGCTCTTTCTTTTGATAATCAAAAACAAAAATTAGATCTTCCTAAAAATAAAATAGTTATTACCGGTAATCTTTTACGACAAGAACTTTTCCATCCTCAAAAAAGCAAAATAGGGGACGATATCGACATTTTTATCACTGCTGGCAATCAAGGTTCACATACCATAAATTTGCTGATAAAAAAAATTCTTCCCAAATTAAAAAATTATTCTATAATTCACCAGACTGGTAAAAATGATTTTGCTAATTTTAAAAAACTAACCAAAATTTATCCTAAATATAAAGTTTTTGATTATTTAGAATCAAACGACATGGCTCATGTTCTTAATACAACAAAAACGATTATCAGTCGTTCCGGTGCCAACACTAGTCAAGAAATTATCGCTCTTAATAAAAAATCAATTTTAATTCCTCTCCGAGTTAGTCAGCAAAATGAACAATTAATAAATGCCTTTTGGGTTAAAGAAAAAAATCCTAAAAATACCGAAATAATCGAAGAAAAAGATTTGTCTGAAATAAATATTTTAAATAAAATAGACAAATTGCTCACCGATAAAACCGAAAGAATAAACGTTAAAAACACTGATAACTTAAAACTTTTGGATTTAATTCATGAAATTATTTAGAATTTTTTTATTCGTTATTTTTTTTACCAGTCTTTCTTTTTCTATTTTTTCATACAGAAGTAATTCATCAGAAACCAAAATCAACCCTATCTCTGATAAAAATAAACTTTATCTTCAGCTAGAACACGGTCTAAAAACTGCTCAGATTGAAACTGTTCAAAACACCATTAAAGATTATGAAAATCAGTTAGAATTCTATATAATAAATAAAGATAACAATTCAACCAAAGTGATTTTGTCCACTCAAAAAAATCCCTATTGGCAAATCGCCTCTTTACAAGAAATTCTAAAAAAAGCTATTATTAATAATAAACAACTGCAATTAGTTGATCTTAGTATCAACCATCCATATGCAACATTCAAAAATAATTAATGTAATTGATATCGGAACTTCAAAAATTACTACCTTAGTTGGTCAATACATTGATGATGAAGATAAATTTAACATCGTTGCTGTTTCTTCAATCCCCTCATTAGGTTTTCGAAAAGGTCAAATAATTAATCTGGAACAAGCTTCAAAAACAATTACTCAAAGTATTGAATCTGCCGAAAGAATGGCTGGTTTTCAAATAAACAATGCTCATATTTCTATCTCTGCTCCTCATATCGAATCTATTAATTCTCATGGTGTAGTCGCCATCAGTAACTCTAATGGCGAAATTGATATCAATGATATCAGTCGTGTTACCGAAGCCGCCAAGGCCATTTCTTTACCAACTGGCAAAGAAATTATTCATATTATTCAAAGAAAATTCACTGTTGACGGTCAAGAGGGGGTAATTGATCCAATTGGAATGAATGGTATCCGACTTGAAGTTGAAGCTCACCTAATTTTAGCTTCTAGCCCAGCTCTCAAAAATCTTAAAAAATGTTTTGATGATATTGGTATTAAAGTTGAAAGTTTAACTTATACTGGTCTCAGCACTGCTACCGCTGCTTTAACTGACACCGAAAAAGAACTCGGTGTGGCTCTTGTTGATATCGGAGGCAGCATTACCAATATCACTATTTTTAATGAGGGCTCTCCTGTTTTTTCTTCAGTTATTCCTATTGGTGCCAATAATGTCACTAATGATATTGCCATTGGCCTCAGGCTTTCTATCGAAGATGCCGAAAAAATAAAATTAAGATTAATTAAAATTACTGAAACCAAAAAATTTGAAGATGAAATTGATTTATCTCATTTTGATATTCATACCGATGATAAGAAAAAAATCTCTCTCCAAACCACTATTAATGGCATAATTAAACCCCGACTTGAAGAGATTTTTGAATTAATTTATTCTCAAATTGAAGATAGCGGCTTTCATCAGTCAATTCCTGCTGGAATTGTTTTAACTGGTGGCGGCGCTATGACTATCAATGCCAAAGAAATTTGTAATCAAATTATCCCCTTACCATTAAGAATAGCTACTCCACCGAAAGTCGGAGGTGTAGTTGACGATATCATGAATCCAGCTTACACTAGCACCATTGGTCTTTTGTTTCATAATAAAAATGCTAAAAAAAGTAGTGGATCAAAAAACAAGACTCAAAAAATATCTATGGGTGGTTTTTTTGGTAAAATCAAAAAAATACTAGAACCACTTCTACCCTAATTATGGGATTAATCAAAACTCTAACAGGACAATTTGCCAAAATAAAAGTCATCGGTATCGGTGGCGGTGGTAATAATGCAATCAATTCCATGATTAATGAAGATGCTATTAAAGGTGTCGACTTTATCGCTGTTAATACCGATTCACAAGCATTACTAAATTCTCTCGCTTCCGTTAAAATTCAAATTGGCGAAAAATTAACTAAAGGTTTAGGAGCCGGCGGAAATCCTCAAATGGGTCAAAAAGCCGCCGAAGAGTCTCGTGAAAGAATAAAAGAAGTACTTCAAGGCACTGACATGGTATTTATCACCGGTGGTATGGGTGGTGGCACTTGTACTGGCGCGGCTCCGCTTATTGCTCAAATTGCTAAAAAAGAATTAGGGATTTTAACTATCGGTGTTGTCACTAAACCATTTTTATTTGAAGGCACTCGTCGCATGACTAATGCTGAAGAGGGTGTCTCCCAATTACGAGAAAATGTTGACACTTTAATTGTCATTCCTAATCAAAAAGTTATGGAAGTTGTCAATAATAAAGCTACTCTCTTAGAAGCTTTTAAAATTGCCGATTCTGTTTTAAGCAAAGGGACCAAAGCCATTGCTGATTTAATTACTGTTCCTGGTTTAATTAATTTAGATTTTGCCGATATTAAGACAGTTATGAGCAATGCTGGTTCTGCTCTTATGGGAGTTGGTGAAGCTGAAGGCGATAATAAAATTCAAAAAGCTGTTAAAGACGCTGTCGAATCGCCATTAATTGAAGTTAATATTGAAGGTGCTAGGGGAGTTTTAATTAATGTCACCGGTGGACCCGACATTACTATGGCTGAAATTGAAGAAGCCGCTAGAAGCATTACCGAACGAACCGCACCCGACGCTAACATTATTTTTGGAGCCACTATTGACAAAGATCTTAAAGGAAAAGTTAAAATTTCTGTCATTGCTACCGGTTTTGACACTAGCCGTGCCAACCTTTATCAACACATCAAAAAACCACAACCAACCTTAATAAATTTACCGACCCAACCAAAGACAGAACCAGAAATTAAAAAAACACAAGAACCATCAAATCTAAGTGACAATCAAATAAAAGAATTTTTAGATACTAAAGAAGTTCCTGTCGGTATCGATATTATCGACGAGTACGACATTCCTGCTTTTTTAAGAAAAAATAAATAAAAGACGAAATTTGCCGATTTTTATAATATAATTGACTGTATCTATGTCTAAATTTAAAAATATTCCAAATAATATCAATTTTCCCACATTGGAAGAAGAAATAATTTCTTTTTGGAAGAATAATAAAATTTTTGAAAAATCAGTTGATCAACGTCCTGACGATCATGTTTATACTTTCTATGACGGTCCTCCGTTTATTACTGGAATGCCACATCATGGTCATTTATTGTCTAGTATTGCCAAAGATATTATTCCTCGATATCAAACCATGAAGGGTAAAAAAGTTAAGCGAGTTTGGGGTTGGGACTGTCATGGTCTTCCAGCTGAAAATAAAGTCGAAGAAAAACTTGGATTAAAATCTAAAAAAGATATCGAACAAATCGGTGTTAAAAAATATATTGAAGAATGTTATTCCTATGTTCAAAACGTTTCTCAAGAATGGCCTTGGTACATCGATCATATTGGTCGTTGGGTAGATTACGAACACGCCTACAAAACCATGGATTTGAACTACATGGAAAGTGTCATGTGGGTATTTTCTGAATTATATAAAAAAGGTTTAATCTACAAAGGTTGCCGAACTTCACTTTTTTGTCCTCGCTGTTCCACTCCACTTTCCAATTTTGAAATTGCCATGGATAATTCCTACAAAGATGTTGAAGATCCAGCCATTTCTATTAAATTTAAATTAAAAGATCGCGATACTTATATTTTGGCTTGGACCACTACTCCTTGGACTCTTCCAGGAAATTTAGCTTTAGCTGTCAATAAAGATGAAATTTATACCGAAATTAAGGTTAATAACGAAAATATTATTTTAGCCAAAGCCAGATTAGAAGCTGTTTTAGAGAATCAAAAATACGAAATAGTCAAAGAATTTAAAGGCCAAGAATTAATTGGTTTATCCTACGAACCTCTTTACAATTTTTTTGAAGTTACCGAAAAAGACTATAAAATTTATCATGCTGATTTTGTCTCTATGACCGACGGCACTGGCATTGTTCATATTGCCCCAGGTTTTGGTGAAGATGATTCTGTTTTAGGCAAAGAAAATAATCTATCTATTATTAATCATGTTGATGATGAAGGAAAAATAATTGAACAAGTCACTCCTTTCGCCAAACTTTTTGTTAAAAAAGCTGATCCTTTGGTCATTGAAGATTTAAAATCTAAAAATTTAATTTTCAAAGAAGAAAAAATCACTCACAGCTATCCTTTTTGTTATCGCTGCAACACTCCTTTAATTTATAAATCTCAAACTGCTTGGTATTTGAATGTCCAATCGATTAAACCCAAGATGGAAGAAACTAATCAAAAAATTAATTGGATTCCAGACCATATTAAAAATGGCCGTTTTGGACAGGGGATTAAAACTGCCCCAGATTGGTGTCTCTCTCGATCTCGATATTGGGCCTCTCCAATTCCAGTTTGGGAATGTGATTGTGGTGAAAAATATGTTCCTAGTTCAATTGCTGAATTAGAGGCCAAATCAGGTCAAAAAATAACCAATCTTCACAAACCAGACATCGATGAAGTCACCATCCAATGTGATAAATGCGGAAAAGAAGTTAACCGAGTTTCAGAAGTTTTAGATTGTTGGTTTGAATCTGGATCCATGCCTTACGCCGAACGTCACTATCCATTCGAAAACAAAAATCAATTCGAAAAAGAATTCCCAGCTAATTATATTATCGAATATATTGGACAAACTCGTGGTTGGTTCTACACTCTCCATGTCCTATCCAATGCTTTATTTCAATCAGAATCATTTAAAAATTGCGTTGTTACTGGCACCATCATGGGTAATGATGGCCGTAAAATGAGTAAACTTTTCAAAAATTATCCTGATCCAAAAATGATTCTTCAAAAATACGGTGGAGAAGCCATGCGTCTCTATTTAATGAGCGGTGTCATTATGATTGGGGAAAATATGAATATGAGCGAAAAAGAAATCGAAGATAAAGTTAAATTTGTTCTTCTTCCTCTTTGGAATTGTTTAAAATATCTCACCACTTATGCTCAAATGCACGATTGGTCACCCGAGTTAGAAATTAGAAATTGGAAATTAGAAATTGGAAATTTAAATGTATTAGATCAATGGATCATTACTAGAACCAATCAATTAACCCAAGAATTTGCTCAAGAATTAGACAAATATATTATTCCTAATGCAGTTAAATTAATAACTCCTTATATTGAAGATCTCTCTCGTTGGTATATTCGTCAATCACGCGATCGCTTTGTCAACGGTGATCAAGAAGCTCTTCAAACTTTATGGCAAGTTTTGGTTCAATTTACCAAAACCGCCGCTCCATTAATTCCTTTTGTTACTGAATATTTTTGGCAAAATCTAATTTTACCTTTCGATTCAAATGCCAAAGAATCAGTTCATTTGGAACTTTATCCAGAAACAAAACCAATTGATCAAGAACTATTAGACAACATGGTTTATGTCCGAGAAATTTGTGAGCAGGGGAATATGATTCGTAAAACTAATAATATCAGCACCCGCCAACCTCTTTTCAAAGCAACCATCAACAGCTCTAGGAAAATAGAATTAAGTGAAGATTTATTATCCATCATAAAAAATGAATTAAATGTTAAAACAGTAGAGACGATCAATCTGGGCGTCTCAAATAAAGATATTGGCGTCTCAAATTCAAATTTATCTGTCGTTCTCGACACCAATATCACCCCAGAATTAAAAGACGAAGGAGATTCAAGAGATTTAATTCGCCAAATTCAAAGTCTTCGTAAAGAAAACCAACTTGATCTTAAAGACAAAATAAAGATTTTTGCTCCAGATTGGCCAACCACTTTTGAAAAAGAAATTTTATTAAAAACTCTTGGTCAAAATATTGAAAAATCAGATATTCTTCGAATTGAAAAAATAAGTTAAACTTACCTAATGCCAAAATCATCATGGTTACCAACCCTAATTAGCTTGGTAGTCCTTTTCTGTATTAACATTTTGATGGTTAGTTCTGTTGCTCCTGGTTTAGTTGGAAAACAATTAATAGCCTGGGGTTTAGGATTAATCTTGTTTTTTATTGGTAAACAAATAAATCTAAAACAACTAAATTCCTACAAATGGCCAATTTTTATAATTTGTTGTATTGCTCTTCTTTTGCCAATTGTTTTAAATTTTTCCACTCGGGGTTCTCATCGTTGGATTTATATCGCCGGGAGAACCATTCAACCATCAGAATTTGTTAAACCTATGCTTATGTCTTTTTTGGCTAACACTAATTTTCCTTTTTTAATATTTATTCCCATTTTCATTATTATGGCTCAACCAGATTTAGGCAGTGCCATTTCTGTTTTTTTTCTAATTATTCCTGTAATTTTTTATAATAAAAAGTTACTCAAATTTTTTATAATTGCCGGATTGTGCTTAATTTTAGCTTCTCCATTAATCTATAAATATGTTCTTCATGATTATCAACAAAAGAGAATTACCACTTTTTTAAACCCTAAAGACAACCCTTTAAACGAAGGTTACAACGTAATTCAATCTCAAATTGCCATCGGCTCTGGTGGCTTTTTTGGTAAAGGTTATAAAAAAGGGACTCAGGGTCAATTATTATTTTTACCCGAAAAACACACCGATTTTATGTTTGCCACCACTGCTGAAGAATTGGGTTTTATTGGGATATTTATTGTTTTATTTGCTTATTTTTTATTACTCAACGCTCTTTTTAACAAAGCCTTTTCTACTAAAAATCGTCCTCTTTTTATTTTTACCCTTGGCATAGCTATTCAAATTTGGATGCAAACTTTTGTTAATATTGGAATGAACATCGGGATTTTCCCTGTTACTGGAATTCCTCTTCCTTTTATTTCTGTTGGAGGTTCATCTTTAATGGCTTCGCTTTTCTCTCTTGGCATTGTTTATTCTTCATAATTTTTTATTCTTGCTGAATTTTTTTCCTATGTTATAATCGAAACAGTATGAAATACGCCGTCATTGCCATTTCTGGCAGCCAACACCAAGTTGAAGAAAACAAAAAAATTATTGTCGATAATCTCAATCTTAAAGATGGAGAAAAATCTTCAACTGATCAAGTTCTATTAACCGTCAATGAAGACAAGGTCATTGTTGGAACTCCAACTATAAAAGATGCCTCTGTTGAATTTACTGTTTCTAAAAATTTCAAAGGTGAAAAAATAAAAGTTTTTAAATTTAAATCAAAATCTCGTTATCGTAAAACCACTGGTTCTCGACCACAATTAACCGAGATTCAGATTACTAAGATTAATTTTTAACTAAAAAACTAAAGCTCCAAAGCTCTAATTAACTAATCATGGCACATACAAAATCACAAGGTAAAACTAATCAAAAATCAAATCGACCTGGGCAAAGACGAGGTGTCAAGAAATTTGGTAGTCAAAAAATTAATGTTGGCGAAATCATCGTTCGACAAGTCGGTTCTAGTTTTCACACCGGAAAAGGTGTTAAGGCTGGTAAAGATTTTACTATCTATGCCATCAGACCAGGTATTGTCAAATTCTTCAAAAAATTCGGTAAAAACGTCGTTTCTGTCATCAAAGGATAATATTGATCTAGTTTAAATCATTTTTGGATACTTTTTTCACAACCTTTTTCATAGTAACCTTTTACTATGATGAAACAGGTCACCCAAATCCCTACCAATCAACTAGAACCTAACCCTCTACAACCCCGAGGAATTATTAATCAAGAATCGATTTCTGAATTAGTTGAGTCTATTAGAGAGCATGGAATCCTTGAACCTCTAATTGTGGCTAAAACTCCAGCCGGATATCAAATAATCGCTGGAGAGAGGCGCTGGCGATCTGCAAGAATCCTCAAATTGGAGTATGTTCCTGCCATTATCAAAGAAACAACTCCTCAACAAATGTTGGAGATGGCTATTGTTGAAAATGTTCAAAGAAAAGATTTAAATCCAATGGAAAGGGCTAAGGCTTTTTTGCGACTCAAAGATGAATTCAATTTTGACAACAATCAAATCGCCAAAAAAGTCAGTAAAAGTGTTCCTTACGTCATCAATTGTATTAAATTACTGACTCTTCCTGATGCTATTAAAGATGGACTCTTGTCCGATATTATTAGCGAAGGTCATGCCCGTGCCTTATCTGGCATTGGAGATACCCGTTTAATGATTGAAGCCTACAAAATTATTCTTAGCGAAAAAGCTTCTGTTCGTCGAGCTGAAGACATCGCCAGAAGAATGAGAAAAAAAATAGAAGAAGGGGATGTCCCTATCACAAAAGAAAATTTACCTCAGTTTTTAAAATCGAAAATCGATAATATTAGCCAAGACCTTCAATCAGTTTTTAATAAAAAAACTACCTCCGTTAAAATTGTTCAAACCAACGTTTTAACTAAAGTAACTTTTCAATTTAAAGGACCAATTGACGAAAGATTTGAAGAATTAAGCAGCCTATATAAACAAATTTGTAAAAAAGATTTACAAAATTAAAAACTAATTTTTGGAATCAACCCAACTGAAGATACTGGCCAATATTTAAAAAATGCCTTTCCTACAATTAAATCTTTACTTATTGGACCAAACTCACGACTATCTCGTGAATGTCCTCTATTATCACCAAAACATAAATAATAACCTTCTGGCACTGTCATCTCAACACCTTCCTTGGAATATTGACCTCCATCTGTGATTAAATCATCTGGTAAAAAATCTTGTTCTAGTAATTTTCCATTTAAATAAACTTTTCCTTCTTTTACCATAACCTTATCTCCAGAAATGCCAATTACCCTTTTGATATATTCACACTCTTCCGCCGCACACGGTTCAGTTGATGGTGCTTTAAAAATAACTACATCACCTCGTTGTGGATCACCAAAATAATAAGAAATTTTCTCTGTCAATAAAAATTCTTTATCTGTAAAATTAGGAACCATTGAATTTCCTTTAACTTCGTTTGGTTGCGCTACAAAAAGATATAAAATAACAAAAACGGCTAAGGCCAAAACTATTGATTGGATAAAATCCAAAATAAAACTACCAATTGACCCTCTTTGACTTTTATAATTTTTCAATTCCATAATTAACCATTATAGTGTAATTTACCTCATCTTGGTATAATCTAATTTACCAAGAATTGTTTAATGGTCACTTAGCTCAGTTGGTAGAGCACCGCATTCACATTGCGGTTGTCACAGGTCCGAATCCTGTAGTGACCACTCAAATTTAAAAATCTCTTAACAACCACATCTTAAAATCATTCTTATTGTAGGCTTTAATCAAAACTTCATTTCCATAATTAAGTGCCGCAAAGTTATTGGCACAAACATTTGAATAATCTTTTTGACCTATCTTTTCTTTATTATTTTCTATCAGCAAATCCATTTTTTGATAACTTATAGCCGCTTCTTCATTGATTTTTAGATTCTTTTTATTTTTAAAATAAATTAAGTTTTTAATTAAATTCTGATAATTATCAACCATTCTAACTCCCATAACTGCCTCATTTTTAGAACACTTATTTATTAACGACAACCAAATTGTCGAATTATCAATAATTTTTTCACTTATCAATCTTTCATCTTTTTTATCTCTAAAAGAAAAAATATTTATCATCAAACTTTTAGGCTGATTTTTTTCTAAATTTTTTAATGCTTCTTTTAGATACTTATTATTTTTATTTGAAGACAATAAAGAATTTATATCTGTTTTAATTATTGATTTCAAAAACGAAATATTATTTTTATCATTAATAATTTGTCCATCAGATGGATTAATTTTAATTTTATTACTTTCACTATTTACCACCTTTTTCTCCCAATAAGACCAGTCATTATCACTAGTATTTCCAGCCACTATATGAGCAATTCCATTTCCAGTTCCCACCAAATTAATAATACAAGATTTATAATTTTTATTTTTTATCACCACAAATCCATCAATACCATCAACAGGGGATTCATTATCACATTTAACCGAATAATTCATTGATGATCCAACAAAAACTACTAAACTATCATTCAAATCTTGAGTTTCACTAACTACATCAACTTGGCTTAATCCAATTTCCAACATCACTTTATTAACTGTTTTATCAACTATTTCACTATGGTTACTTTCAACATTAACAAAATCACTTTTTGCATAATTTGCACTTTTAACTAAAACAGTACCATCTCCACTTGTTGAATATAAAAATTTATTTATTCTTCCGTCTGGCCAAATTCCTAAAACTTTATCAAAAATATTATTATCTTTCAATTCAACAGAATCTTCTGTTTTAAAACCATTTCCGCTAAATAATTTTAAAAACATAGTAGATCCAACACTTTCGTTATTTTTATTTTCCAAAAAAGTATTCTTTGTCTCCAATTTATCATTGGTCAGATTAATTCCATTTTTTTTAACGAAATTAAAAGTTGGCAATAAATCTTTAACTAAAGGAGTATATTTTCTCACCGCTTCCATATCTGTTTTAGTAGTCAATCCTTGAATCTTTAATAAAACTTTAAAAGCAATTGAACTAATTTTAGACAAATCAGAAATTTGCCCACCATTCCAAATTTCATAAGTCTCCACTGATCCAAGATGTGGGCTACCTAAAGTAATAACTTTTCCTAATCTTGAGTCATTTTTATTATTCTCAGCCCAAATTCTAGCCGTCAACCCACCAAGGCTATGACCCACCAAAATAACTTTTTCATTTTGGTCAACATTTTGATTAATAAAACCATTTAAATCATTAATAATTTCAACTAAAGGTTTTCTCCAGTCATAATTCCAAACATAAAAATCTTCTTTTTCAACTAAACCGTTTTGTTTTAAAGCGTTTATTAAACTATTATAATTTTTAACAAAAGGCGTCATTTTCCACTGATCATTACCAATAACTATTCCAGAAACAATCGCTTCCGAGTTCCAGCTCGCCCCAAGACCAGGAAGAATAATTATTTTCACCTTCGGTGCCGGAATTGGTGTTGGGGTAGAAGTAGGTATTGGAGTTGAAGTCGGTACTGGAGTAGACGTTGGAACAGTATAGTCAAAATCACCAACAATTAAATTATCAAATAAATTAATAGTCGGACGTTTATTATAATTACCACCCCAATTATAAAAACCAAAACTTCCAGTTAGTAAAGGATTATCATTGTCATCAAAATTAATTATCAAAATTGAATCAAAATATATCTTTATATTAAAATCGCTGACTTCAATTTTAATATTATGAATTTCATCTTGTGTTAAATTAATCTGACTTAAATCATTAAAACTAGTTAAGTATTTATAATTTCCACAATTAAGACTATTGCATCTCCACAGAACAATTTCACCTTGATTATCTTGTGGCCAATCTGGATCTCTAAATCTTATGTTTAACATATAATAACTATTCATATCTTCAGAGATCCTAAATATAATATCCTGATCAACACCTCCTTTATTTTGAGTATCAACTCTGAGAGAATAGTTCGACAAATTTGAAAAGTTTTTCGCAAGTAATAAAGAATATTCACCATTAACAACCTCACCTTTAAGTTCTTCATCAACAACTTCCCAACTTTTTTGGGTTGAGTTATCTACATTAACAAAAGTCCAATTGTCTAAATTACCTTGAGTAAAATCATCAGAAAAATAAATAACTCCATAAACATCTTTTGTATTAAATACAAATGATAAAATTAAGAAGAAAAATATAAATATTTTTGTTTTAATATACACAATATAAATGTAAATTAATCAATATAAATGTCAATAGTTAAAAAAATATCATTAATAATAGTCAACTATAATTCTTCTAAAAATACTAATGATTTATTATTGTCGGTTAAAAAATATATTTATAAAAAAATCGACGAAGTCATAATTATCGATAATAATTCTAAAGATGTTAAAGATTTGATTGTTAACGATCCAAAAATAAAATTAATTAAAAATAATAAAAACTATGGATTTGCCAAAGCTGTTAATCAAGGAATAGACAAATCAAAAAACGATTTTATTTTTTTACTAAACCCAGATACTATTATCATTAATAATTCAATTTTAAAAACTATTGAATTAGTAATAAATGATAAAAATATTGGTGTAATAGGCGGAAAAATAAAATACGAATATAAAAAAATATTTACAGCAAACAACACACCAACATTCTTAACCGGTCTTTTTGAATTCACTAACCTAAAAAAAATGTTACCAAATAATAAATACACTCTAGATTTTTGGCCAGAAAAAAATCAAAAAATAACACAATCACTTGAAGTTTCGGGGATTTGTGGTGCCTATATGATTTTTAGAAAATACGATAAAATAGGCAATAAAAATTACTTTGATGAAAATTATTTCTTATATTTAGAAGATTTAGATTTTTGTTTAAGTATAAAATCCAAAGGTTTTAAGGTTATCTTTGATCCAAGATCAGAAATATTTCATATAGGCGGAGCTAGTAGTGATAATAAATATCATATGTCTCTAAATTATTGGTATAAATCCAGAAAAATATTTTTTAAAAAACATTTAAATAAGGTTGAAGGTATAATATTAAATATAATATTTACAACAGAAGAACTATTTCTAAAAGCACGACTTTTAATTAAAAATCATGATTAAACACCGACACATCTCCATTCTCCTTCTCACCCACAACGAAGAATTAAACCTTCAAAAAAACTGGAACTGGCTTGACAAAGCCAAAAGAATTAATGAAATTATTGTTATTGACGATAACTCTGACGATGAAACCATTGAAATATTAAAGAAACTCGAAACAAAAAGAATTAAGGTCAAAATTTTTGAAAGGGGATTATTCAATAATTTTGCCGAACAACGCAATTTTGGTATTACCAAAACCACCAATAATTGGATTCTTTGGCTGGACGCCGACGAAAAACCAAGCAACAATTTAATCCGATTTTTAAATCATATCGATAATCTTGAATATAAAAATTATGCCTTTAAAAGAAAAGATGTTTTCATTAATCATGAATTAAATCACGGCGAAAACGCCAATCAATACTTTTTAAGATTTTTTAATAAAAGACACGGTTGCTTTACTGGTGCTGTTCATGAAATCTGGCAAACTTCAAAAGAAGTTAAATCCAAAAAAATTCACATTCACCATTATTCTCACCAATCATTAAAATCTTTTATCAAAAAAATAAATTTTTATTCAGATATTCGGGCTCAAGAATTGTACGATCAAAATCAAAAAAGCAGTTTATTTCAAATAATTTTTTATCCACTAGGCAAATTTATTCAAGATTATTTCTTTAAACTTGGATTTTTAGATGGAACTCCGGGAATTATTATGGCTTTAGGTATGAGTTTTCATTCATTTTTAGTTCGAGCTAAATTATGGCAATTGTCACACCAATAATTTATTTATCAACCATAATTGTCTTCTTTTTTGGTCAATTATTAAGAATTGAACTAAAAGGTTTCTCTTTTCCTTTAATCGATATCTTTATTTTCGCCATTTTTTGCTTAAATATTTTTCAAAAAATAAAAACCAAAAATTTTAATATTAAAAATAAATATTTATTATATTTTTTAATCTTCGCTTGGCTTAATCTTATTTTTAATTTTTTTAGATATGATTTTGATCTAATCAAACCCCTTTTGTATCTATTCAGGCTAACATTCTTACTCTCATTTTTTATTTTTCCACCAAAAATAGATGAAAAATTCAAAAAGTTTTTTTATTTAATTATTTTCAGTAATATCATTTTCGGACTAATTCAATACTTTTTTTGGCCTGATTTCACTAGTTTTAAATCTTTAAATTGGGACCCACATTTATATCGACTAGTTAGTACTTTTTTTGATCCAACTTTCACCGCCTTAATTTATTTATTTTTAATTATTATTGTTTTTTTAGATGAAAAAATTCCTTTTAGGAAAACTATTTTATTTATCTCTTATTTAGCTATGGCTTTAACTTACAGCCGTTCCAGTTACATTTCTTTTTTAGCCGCCTTTACTTTTATTTCCTATTCAAAAAAGAATCTAAAAATTTTCATAATTAGTTTTGTTTTAATTTTATCAACCATCTTTTTCTTACCTCGTTTTGAAGGTGAGGGGACTAAACTAGAAAGAACTTCCTCTATTTCGGCCAAAAGAGAAAATTATAAAGAAGGATTTAATTTATTTTTAAAAGCTCCCATCATTGGCCACGGCTACAATAATCTTTTTCATGTTCGCCAAATTAATAATTCAGACTCTCATGCCAATTCGGGCTTTGATGGCTCGCTAATGACTATTCTGACGACCACAGGAGTTATTGGTTTAATTCTTTTCATTCTAGGTCTTAAAAACATATTCATTCAAGGTGATTTGATAACCAAAACAGTTCTTATTTCTACTTTAATTCATTCTCTCTTTGCTAATTCTCTTTTATATCCTTGGATATTACTTTTTTTTATTTTTCTTTAGAAATTGAAAATTAGAAATTTGGATTTATTCTTAAATATCGTAAGTAATTGAGATTGTCTTTTTTGTTTCATTTAAAGCCTCATCTTTTACAATCACTTCAATATTATTCTTACCAGGACTTAACTGTATTTTTAATTTAAAATTACCCTCACTATCAACTACCGCCACTTTGCCATTAATTGTCACACTAACTCCTTTTTCGCTTTTCCCGATAATATCAAAATCAGCCGATTCAACTGTTAATGCCTCCTCACTTGGATTAGACATTGTCAATTCTGGAGAAACAGTATCGTAAATGACCAAAGCTATTTTGGAAACATCACTAGTTCCACTATTTTCTTTAGTGGCTATAGCCGAAAAATTGTTTTCACCATCATTCAATTCAATGTTTGTAAATGAAAAATTTCCATCTACTGTCACTTCAGTTTTACCAATTGATTGTTCGTTTTTAAGTAATTCCACTTCTGCCCCAGACTCAGCAAAACCGTCAATTTTGATTTTACTACTGCTAGTAGCTTCGAACGGCACTATTAATCTTGGGGCTAAAGGAGGAACTATGTTTTCATTCGTAGTATCTTTTTTACTTTTACTATTACCCAACATAATAGAAAACTTAATTAAAAGAGGCAAACCAAAAACAACAATCAATACAAAAACAAGAACAGTTAAAAAACCCATCAAAACGGTCTTTTTAGTTATTTGTTCATCTTTTTTTCTTTCTAACCTTGATCTTTTAAATTCTGGCATACATTCCTGTATTATACATTAATTTCTAAATCAAAATTCCTAATCTCTAACTAAGAGCCGAAGGGGAGAGTCGAACTCCCGACCCCAGCTTTACGAAAGCTATGCTC
>CAZOQV010000004.1:0-44364 GCA_964582365.1 uncultured Gammaproteobacteria bacterium
GATTTTTTAAAGAAGGTGATATTGATGGAAGAATATCTTGGTTTTTTCTGGATTGAGTTTATCTCTTCTTGCCTCCCTGACATTGTTAAAAATTACTACGATAATCAGTCGAATCAAGCAAAATATTGTTTTCAAACATTCAAGCAACGGAATACTTTTTGGGTCCGTCAATCACTTAAGAAAAACAATTCTGTAGATTTTGATTTAGATGTTTTTTGTAACAACTGGATCAATTTACCTTATGCGCTTCACCAAGAATGGAATGAAGAGGATAAAGACTCTGAGGGGAAACAATTAGCTTATTTTCAAGTTGAAAGTTACCGTGTTTGCCAAAATACTATTAAACAGAGTGACACACTTACATTCCAAGGAAAAAGTTATTATATAAAAAAAATTTATACCCCTTTATCAATGGAGACATATCGCATCGGAATTAAACAATGAACGAGAAAATAAGAAAGGAAGATTTTTTATGTTTGCAATTATTTTGGGCATGAAGACAACAACAAGTCTAGTTGAATTTTGGGAAGAAGTCTCTAAAATTACCAAGACTGATGTTTCTTCTTTAGTGAAACTTGTTGATTGGAATCAAAATCAACCGATAAGAATAGACAGTTCTTGCATCTGGGGCGCAGAAATAGACAAAGAAGATCTTTGCCAGATTCGTCTTCTTTCGGGAACCGATAACGATCCTTATTCGCTTACTATCATTAGTGAACTTGTCAATGATAGGGATGGGCAAGGACTGCACCGCTATGTAAATCATTATTTGGCGTACTCTTCAAGAGAAAAAAAATGGGATGAAAATACTACTATTACCTCTTCTGCCGACAGTTCTTCATATTATGAAGAGGATAATAAAGTAGTTCTTCGTTATATCACACCAAACATTTTTTCTTTCATTAACAAAATGAATGATAATTAGAAAGGAGAGTCCTCATGAAAATCGATTACTGTAACGATATTGAAACTGCAATTAGTATTGTGAACGAAAATTTCCCTGGCAAAATATACCACGATATTTTTTTAAGTAATCAAGACAGACCTCAAATTGCAAATATCTTTGCTGTATCAACTTTCACGGACGCAAATTTGAACGACATTTTCTTATTTCTTTACAAAAAACCCAGTAAGAAATTTATTATAAAATGTGTACAGTGCAAATATAATAAATCTAAAGAAAAATGGGAGATTTGGTATTATTCCCAGATTAAGGAGGGATGTCGTGATAAACGATTAGATTTACCCAAAGACGCCTGTTTGGTAATGGTAGGAGGTGGGTCATCAACCACAGTATCTACTAACAATGAATTTTGGGATATTCTTGAAAAAAGCGCCTTATCTTAGTTTTCACAACCCGGATGTATAAAGATTATGTTATTTACATAATTTATTTGTACATGCCGGGTTTCTTTTTTTGTTAAATAGGTCAAAAATTGAACTAACAGGCCAATTTTTGCCTATTTAACAAACTCCGATTTATCGGAGTAATTTCAATTATAAATGTAGAGACGCCATGCGTGGCATCTCTACTAATATCTATAATGTCGTAGAGACGTTCTGCAGAACGTCTCTACAAAAACCCACATTATCAAATTATATTTTATATTTATTTTGTGCTAAAATTTTACTTAACTCTATTTAGATTATTTTTATTCTAAAAAAAGGCATTAAATTGCTTCGTTTTGTATATTGCAAAGCTGTATTTTAGCTGGTACAATTCAAAAGCATTTTAATCTAAGTTATTAATTTTAATTTCGTCTTTTTAAAAAAGACAATAAAAAAGGAAAAAAACATGGCAGATACTTACAAAAGAAATAAACCACACGTTAATGTCGGTACTATTGGTCACGTTGATCATGGTAAAACTACCTTAACTGCCGCTATTTCAGCAATTCAAGGTGCTGGTAAATCCTATTCTGATATTGCTAAAGGTGGTACCGTTCGTGATGCTTCTAAAATCGTTACTATTGCTATTTCTCATATCGAATATGAGACTGAAAACAGACATTATGCTCACATCGATTGTCCAGGACATGCTGATTATGTCAAAAACATGATCACCGGTGCTGCTCAAATGGACGGTGCTATTCTCGTTGTTTCTGCTCCAGATGGTCCAATGCCACAAACCAGAGAACACGTTTTATTAGCTAAACAAGTTAACGTTCCAAAATTAGTTGTCTTTTTAAACAAATGTGATCTTGTTACTGATCCTGAATTCTTAGATCTCGTTGAAATGGAAATCCGTGATTTGTTAACTAAATACGGTTATCCAGGTGACGAAACTCCAATTATCCGAGGTTCAGCTCTTAAAGCTCTCAACGGTGATGCTGAAGGTGTCGAGTCTATTAAAAAATTAATGGAAGCTCTTGATACTTATATTCTTGAACCTATCCGTGAATTAGATAAACCTTTCTTAATGCCAATTGAAGATGTTTTCTCTATTAAAGGTAGAGGAACTGTTGCTACTGGTAGAATCGAAAAAGGTATCGTCAAAATCAATGATGAAGTTGAAATTGTTGGTTTAAGAGATACTCGAAAAGCTGTTGTTACTGGTGTGGAAATGTTCCACAAACAACTTGATCAAGGTCAAGCTGGTGATAACGTCGGTATTTTATTAAGAGGTGTTGAAAAAGATGATATTGAAAGAGGCCAAGTTTTAACTAAAGCCGGTTCGATTACTCCTCACACTGAATTCAAAGCTGAAGTTCTTTTACTTAAAAAAGAAGAAGGTGGTCGCCACACTCCAATCTTCTCTGGTTATCGTCCACAAGTTTTCATCAGAACTACTGATGTTACTGGTGACATAACTTTACCAGAAGGTACTGAAATGGTTATGCCAGGCGATAACGTTAATGTTGTTGTTAAATTAATTAAAACTGTAGCTATGCAACCAGGCCAAAGATTTGCTATCCGAGAAGGTGGCTTAACTGTCGGTGCCGGTGCTATTACAGAAATTATTAAATAAAAAAATATGGCCAAAGGTAATCACATCCGAATTAGACTAAAATCTTTTGATCATCGTCTTATAGATGAAGCAGCGATTAAAATCGTTCAGACTGTGATTACCTCTGGTGCTCAGGTTGAAGGACCAATTCCTTTGCCAACTGAGAAAAAAACTCTTGTAGTCTTAACCAGTCCTCATACCGATAAAAATGCTCGTGAGCATTTTCAAATTCTCACTCACAAGCGTCTTATCGATATTTCGAATACCAGTCTTCGAACCGTGGATAGTCTGCAACATTTAGATTTACCATCTGGTGTGGAAATAGAAGTTAAAATGTAAAATTATGATATCAGGATTTCTCGTTAAAAAAGGTCAAATGACCAGTATATTCACCGAAGATGGCAAAAGAATTGCCGTCACTAAATGTGCTGCTAAACCTTTAATCGTTACTCAAATTAAAAATAAAGAAAAAGATGGTTATCAAGCTGTTCAAGTCCTTTATGGTCAAAGAAAAAAGCTTGATCAATCTACTTCTTCTAAATTAAATAAATTAAAAGTTGAAGCCACTCCAAAAGGTTTTCAAGAATTTGAATTAGTCTCTTCTGACCAAATCCCTGAAGTTGGCAGTAAAATTTCTATCGATACAGTTTTTGCTGTTGGTGATAATATTGATGCTACCGGTATTTCTAAAGGTCATGGTTTTGCCGGTGTTATCAAAAGATGGGGATTTAAAAAACAACCACTTTTAGGCGCTTCTGATCGTGTTAGACATCCTGGCTCAATCGGAGCTCAAACTCCGTCTAAAGTTGTTCGTGGTAAAAAAATGCCAGGACATTTTGGCAATGTTAATAGAACAGTTGAAAATTTAAAAATAGTTTCTATTAATTCAGAGACTAATGAAATATTAATTAGTGGTTCTTTTCCTGGACATTTTAATTCCTGGATTACTATCATCAAAGCCTAACTATGAAAGCTCAAATTTATAACATCAAAGCAGAAAATGTCGGAGAAGTTGCCTTACCTAAGGAAGTTTTCGACGTCAAAGTTTCTGAAAAATTAATTTCTCAAGCTATTCGTGTCTATTTAGCTAATCAAAGATCTTCTTTTGCTAAAACCAAAACTAGATCTGAAGTTGCCGGAACTCGACAAAAAGTTTGGGCTCAAAAAGGTACTGGTCGTGCTCGTCATGGTAATCGAACTGCTCCAATTTTTGTTGGCGGTGGTAGTTCTATGGGTCCAGATGGTATGCAAAACTACACCCTCAAAATCAGTAAAAAAATGAAAATTGTGGCCATCAATTCCATTCTTACCAAATTTGCTCAAGATAAAAAAATTATTATCATTGATTCTTTTAAAGAATTAACTCCAAAAACCAAAGAGGGAATTAAATTACTCACTGGACTTAGAACCTCAAATGAAGTATTATCAAAAAGTTCAAAAGTTGGGATAATTACCACTGAAACTCTTGAAAATGTCAAAAGAGCTTTTGGAAATCTTCCTAAAACTAATCTTTTGTCCCTTAAATCTCTAAATGTCTACGATCTTTCTAATCAAAATTTTTTGATTTTTAGTCAAGACACTTTAGATAGTTTTACTAAATAAATATGAAAACCAATTTAATAGTTTTAAAACCAGTTTTTACCGAAAAAATCTTGTCACAACAAGAAACCGGCAAATACACTTTTTGGGTCAAAAGAGACGCTACTAAAGGTCAAGTTGGATATGCTTTTGAAACTGTTTTTGGTGTTAAACCACTTAACGTCAACACTGTTATTCACAAAGGTAAAACTAAAACTAATTATAAAACCAGATTACCAGTCAAAAAATCTGATCTTAAAAAAGCTATCGTCACTGTCGATAAAAATAAAAAAATTGAGTTATTAAAAATCAATACGAAATAACTATGACCAGAATTAGATCTTTATTAACCATCAAGAAAAAAACTAGCGGTCGAGATGACCAAGGTCACGTTTCTATTCGACATCGCGGTGGTGAACAAAAACGTTTTATAAGAGAAATTGATTGGCGTCGAGATAAACTTGATATTAAAGCCAAAGTTACTTCTATTGAATATGATCCAGGTCGAACTGCCGATATTGCCCTTTTAGTTTATGAAGATGGTGCTAAATCATTTATTTTAGCTCCAGTCGGATTAAAAGTTGGTGACACTGTTATTTCCTCAGAAAACGCTCCTATTAAAGAAGGTAATTGTTTATCTCTCAAAAACGTTCCAGTCGGGATTCCTGTTCATTGTTTATCTTTTCAAAAAGGTAAAAGTGCTCAATTAGTCAAAAGTGCTGGTAATGCTGCTTATGTTCAAAGTATTGATGGTAACAAAGCTACTATCAAATTACCTTCAGGTGAAATAAGAATTTTTAATGCCGATTCCAAGGCCACTATTGGTCAAATTGGTAATGCTGAACATTCAACTCAAAAATTAACTAAAGCTGGCGAAAAACGTCTTCGAGGTATTCGTCCAACTGTCCGTGGTATAGCTCAAAATCCTCACTCTCATCCACACGGTGGTGGTGAAGGTCGAAGCTCAATTGGTATGCATCCAAAAACCAAATGGGGTAAACCAGCTTTCCACAAAACCAGAAAACACAAAAAATCTTCCAATAAGTTAATCGTTAAGCGTAGAAAGTAATATGTCCAGAAGCTCTAAAAAAGGCCCATATATCGACCAAAACTTACTTGAAAAAGTAAAAAAGGGCGGCAGTGAAGCTATTAAAACTTGGGCCAGAAGAAGTCAGATTCCTCCTGAATTCGTTGGGAAGAATTTTGAAGTTCACAATGGTAAAAAATTTATTAACGTCTATGTTACTGAAGATATGGTTGGCCATCGCTTAGGCGAATTTGCCGCTACCAGAACCTTTAAAGGTCACGGACGTATCGTTAAACGAGTTCTTGAAAAGACGTAAACAACTATGGCAAAAGAAATTAAAAAAACTACTACTAAAGTTAAAGCTCCAGCTATTAAAAAAGCTGTTGTTGCTAAAACTAAAGAAACCAAGGTTAAGGCAGTTTCACCAATCATAAAAACTCCAAAAGTAGAGACGACCAATCTGGGCGTCTCAACCACCAAGGTTGCTAAATATCTCAACAAGAATATCATGATTTCGCCTCGAAAATTAAGACTTTTAGCCAACAGTATGAGAAAATTATCTCCAACCAAAGCTTTAATTGGACTTAAATTTACTAATACTAAAGCTGCTCGTATTTTAGTTAAGGCTCTTCAAAACGTCATTGCCGATGCTAAAAACAATTTTAATTTAGAAGAAAACTCTTTAAAATTCGATCTTATCAAAGTTGACGAAGGTTTAAAAATCAAGCGAATGGATAAATCCCATGGTTCTAGATTTGCCCGAGGTCTTATTCAAAAAAGACACAGTCGACTAATTATATATGTTAAAGGTCAACAAAAGTAATTATGGGGCAAAAAATTAATCCAATTAATTTCAGATTAGAAACCGGCAAAGACAGCCCTCAATGGCAGTCATCTTGGTATGCTAATTCTAAAAAATATAGCGTTTTTCTTTTAGAAGATAAAAACATTCGAGATTTTCTTCAAAAGAAATTTAACTCTGCTGGAATTGTTTCCATCAGAATTGAAAGATCTGTCAAAAAAATAAAACTAATTTTAGTCGTTTCTCGACCTGGTTTAGTCATCGGCCGTGGCGGTAAAGAATTAGAAACCATTAAAAAAGAAGTTCAAAGATTACTTCTTAAGGAAAGTGGCAAACAAGGAGTTGATATTCAAGTTGAAGAATTCAAACATGTGGATCTTTCAGCTAAATTAATTGCTGAAAAAATTGCTTTCCAATTAACCAAAAGAATGCCGTACCGACGCGTCGTTTTGTCTTCTATGGAAAAATCCATTGCTTCTGGCGCTAAAGGTATTAAAGTCATCCTTTCTGGACGTATTAACGGTGCTGAAATTCACCGCCGAGAAAAATTTTCTCAAGGTACAGTTCCATTAAGTACTATTCGCTCTCGCATTGATTATCATGAATGTCCATCTTTAACTAGATCAGGATACATTGGAGTTAAAGTTTATTTATGTTTAGATTAAACAACTATGTTACAACCAAGTCGAACTAAATACAGAAAACAATTTAGAGGTAAAATGAGAGGTATGTCTAAAGGCAACTTAGTTGCTTTTGGAGAATACGGTCTTAAATCTCTTGAATGTGGCTGGATTACTGCTAATCAATTAGAATCTGCTCGTCGAGCTATTGCTCACGAAACCAAAAGAAATGGTCGTTTATGGGTCAGAATTTTTCCTGATAAACCAATTACTGCTAAAGGTACCGGAACTATGGGTGCCGGTAAAGGTGATGTTAAAGGATACGTTGCCGTCATTAAACCAGGTCGAATTATGTTCGAAGTTTCTGGTGTCGCCGAAGCCGAAGCTCAACAAGGTTTAAAATTAGCTGCTGCTAAGTTACCAGTTAAATGTAAAATCGTTAATCGAAAATAAGGGTGGACTTTATGAAAAAAACTGATAAAATCTCCTACAGGCAAAAAAGCTCCGAAGAACTATCAAAAAATCTTTTGGATCTTCGCAAAAAGTTTATTGAAACCAAGGCTAAATCTGCCACTGGTAATCAAAAAGACACTTCTATTTTTGCCAAAATTAAATACGAGATTTCTTTAATCTCAACTCTTATTCAAGAAAAGAAAAATGAAAAAACAAATTAATACTATCGGTAAAACATTTGAAGGTAGCGTCGTTTCAGATAAAATGACTAATACTATTGTTGTTTCCCTTGAATACACTAACCGTCATCCTCTCTACAAGAAAATTGTTAAAAAGCATAAAAATATTTATGCTGAAAATAATTTATCTGCCAAAACTGGTGATGTTGTTAAAGTTAGAGAAACTCGACCTCTAAGTAAACTTAAAAGATTCACTACTTTAGAAATTATCAAAAAATCTAAATAATTATGTCTGTTCAACTAAGAAGTATTATTAAATCAGCTGACAATTGCGGAGCTAAATCTGTTCAGGTTATTCACGTCTACAAAGGTCATTTTCACAAAAAAGGTTCTATTGGTGACATTGTTATGGCTGTTGTTATGAGTGCTATTCCAAATGGCATGGTTAAGAAAAAAGAAAAAGTCAAAATGGTTATCGTGCGTACCAAAAAAGAATTTGGTCGAACCGATGGCTCTTACATTCGTTTTAACGACAACGCTGGAGTTATTATTGATTCTCAAAATAACCCTCGTGGTACCAGAATTTTTGGTCCAATTGCTCGTGAAGTTAAAGATTTAGGATTTAATAAAATTGCCTCTATGGCTCAAGAGGTTTACTAATACTATGAAAATATTAAAAGGCGATACCGTCAAAATTCTAATTGGAAAAGATAAAGGCCGTGAAGGTCTTGTTGTTAAGACTATCCCTAAAAAGGATAAAATAGTCGTCAAAGGCATGAATATCTTTAAAAAACACATTAAACCAAGTCAAGGCAAACCAGGTTCTATTGTTGAAAAAGAAAGATCCATGACTGTTTCCAAAGTTGCTTTAATTTGTCCAAATTGTAAAAAAACTATTCGAGTTGCTTATCAAATCGATAAATCCGGTGAAAAAAACAGAATTTGCCGTAAATGTAAATCTATATTAAATTCTCCATTTGTTAAAAAATAATTATGTTAAAAGAAACTATCGAAACTACCATTAAAGAAAATTTGATTAAAGCTACTGATAAAAAGCGTAACATTTTTTCTTTACCAAAATTAAAAAAAGTTGTCATTAATTATCGTGTTTCTGATGCTCGTGAGAGTCAAGAATCTCTTGCTGCTGCTACAGAAGAAATAGTTGCCATTGCTGGTCAAAAACCAAAACTTTGTAAAGCTAAAAAAGCTGTTTCAACTTTTAAACTTCGACAAAATGATCCTCTAGCTCTCAAAGTTACTCTTCGAAGTGCTCGAATGTATGATTTTGTTGAAAAGTTATTTAATTTAGTTTTACCCAGACTTCGTGACTTTAAAGGTTTACCTGAAACCGCTTTTGATTCTGAAGGTAATTACAACATGACTATCAAAGATCAAACTTTCTTCCCAGAAATTAATCTTAATAAAATTAATAAAATTAGACCTGTGCAGATTACTATGAATATTAATGCCTCTTCAAAAGAGGAAGCAAAAATGTTATTATCAGCCTTAGGTTTTCCTTTTGAGAAAAAATAAAATAAATTATGGCTACTACAGCAAAAATTGTCAGAGAAGACAAAAAATTAAAATACAGTTGTCGACATCATAACCGTTGTCACATTTGTGGTCGACCACATGGATTTATTCGTTTATTTGGCATTTGCCGACTTTGCTTCCGCAAGTTAGCTCATCAAGGAGTCCTTCCTGGTGTTAGAAAAGCCAGTTGGTAATAAAAATATGCATCAATCAACATCAATCGATTTCTTAATTAGAATTAAAAATGGTTACCGAGCTGGTAGAAAGACTATCATTGCTCCGGTTTCTAATTTTTGTGTTTCCATTGCTGAACTTTTAAAAAGATATGGTTATATTGCCGATTTTTCCGTCACCGGCGATGTTAAAAAAGATATGACTATTAAATTAGCCTACAAAGGTATTGAACCTTGTGTTAGTGATGTTCAACTATTTTCTAAACCAGGTCGTCGCATTTACGAAACAAATTCTTCCCTTCCTTGGGGTAAAAGCCCTTCATCTTTAATCATTGTCTCCACTTCCAGCGGCGTTATGTCTCAAAAAGAGGCTAAAAAGAAAGGTTTTGGTGGAGAAATTATTGCCGAAATTTGGTAAACCATTATGTCAAGAATAGGTAAACAACTAATCAATATCCCAGCTGGAGTTTCTGTCGTGGTTAATTCCAACGAAGTCACTGTTACTGGTCCAAAAGGAGAATTAAAACTAAATATTCCTTCAAAAATTAACGTTGAAGTCAAAGACAATCAAGTTTTTGTTGCTCGCGTTTCTGAAGATAAAAAAACTAAAGCTAATCATGGTACCACTCGAGCTCATATTAACAATATGTCTAAAGGTGTTGTCACTCCTTGGGAAAAAACCATGGAAATAAGAGGTACTGGTTATAAAGCTGTTTTAATGGGTAATAAATTAAGACTTAATGTCGGTTACATTCACCCAGTTGATGTCGAAGCTCCAATTGGTATTACTTTCCAAGTCCCAGAAGAGACTAAAGTTATTATTTCTGGCTGCGATAAAACCGTTGTTGGCCAAGTTGCCAGTAATATACGCAAAATCAGAAAACCAGAACCTTACAAAGGTAAAGGTATTCGATATGTTGATGAATTTATTAAATTAAAAGCTGGTAAAAAAGCTAAAGCCTAATATTTAAAATAAATTAATAAAACTTTATAACTTTATAAACTTTATAACTAATCTATGATTATACATAATCCAAAACAACGCCGACAAAACCGAGTTAGAGCTAAATTAGCCCTAAATTCAGGTGTTCCTCGATTAACCGTCTTTAGAAGTAATCAACATCTTTGGGCTCAAATAATTGATGATAAACATGGTAAAACTCTAGTTTCTGCTTCTACTAAATCATTAAAATTAGATAAAGGTACTAAAACTGAAAAAGCTACTGCTGTCGGTGAACAAATTGCTATTCTTGCTCAAGAAAAAAAAGTTACTAAAGTTAGATTTGATCGTGGACTTTATCGTTACCACGGTCGCGTTAAAGCTCTGGCCGATGGAGCTCGTTCTAAAGGTTTAAACTTCTAAATATATGGATAACAATCAAAGATTTCAAAAATACGAAAAACCAGTCAGTGAATTCACTGATAAAGTTGTTAAAATAAAAAGAGTATCCAAAAAAACTAAAGGTGGAAATCAAATTCATTTCACCGCCCTAGTTGTTTCTGGTGATAAAAAAAACCGTGTCGGTGTTGGTTTAGGTAAGGCTAAAAGTGTTGCCGATGCTATTCAAAAAGGTATCAAAAAAGCTCAAAAAAGTTTAATTACTATTCCAATTATTGACGGCACCATTTCTGGATCTGTCACTTTAAAATTCAAAGGCGCTATGGTTATGATCAGACCTGGTAAAAAAGGAAGTGGTTTAATTGTCGGTGGTCCTGTTCGATCTGTTGTTGAATTAGCTGGCATTCAAGACATTGTCAGTAAAATTGTTGGTTCTAAAAATAAATCAATTAATGTTTGGGCTGCTTTAAAAGCTCTTGAAACCCTCAAAAAATAACTATGGAAATTTTAACTAAATTAACCAAAATAACTACCAAATCAGCTCGTCGTCTCGGTCGAGGTATTGGTTCAGGCAATGGTGGCCACACTGTTGGTCGTGGTGCTAAAGGTGATAATGCTCGAGGTAAAACCGCTTTAACTTTTGCTGGTACTAAAATTAAAAAATCATGGATTAAAAGACTTCCATTTTTAAGGGGTAAACATCGTCTTGAAAATCGAAAAAATATTGCCAACGTCAGTTTAGCCCAAATCAACAAATGGTTTAAAGCTAATGAAGTTGTTGATACTGCTTCACTTTCAAAAAAATCTAAAATCACTTTAAAAAAATTACATGCTGGTTTTAAAATTCTAGCTACTGGTGATATTACTAAAGCTTTAACAGTCAAAGGAATTGTTCTTTCCGAAGTTGCTAAAAAGAAAATTATAGCCGCTGGTGGTATTATAGAATAATGAACCTAATAGCTAAATCACTTCTTCTTTATGTTGAGGGTCTTAGAACCCCTCTTTTTAGGAAAAAATTTACTATTACCATCTTAATTTTAGTTCTTTTCCGTTTTATTGCTCATATTCCGGTTCCAGGTGTCAATCTAACTCTCCTAAAACAGTTTTTTTCTCAAAATCAATTTTTAGCTTTATTAGACATGTTTTCTGGTGGCACTTTAGCTAATTTTTCTATTGCTGCCCTTGGTCTTTCTCCCTACATCAATGCTTCAGTTATGATGCAACTTTTAGCTTTAGTCGTTCCTAAAATTGAAGAACTTCAAAAAGAGGGGGAATATGGTCGAGCTAAAATTAATCAATATACCCGTATTGCTACCATTCCTTTTGCCATTATTAATGGTTTTGGTATGCTCACTATTTTAAAATCGCAAAACATTATTACCAATTTCAATCCTCTTCTGATTGTCGGTGTTGTTTTAAGCATGTTGGCTGGTACTATGATTATGATTTTCTTGGGTGAAATGATTAACATCTATGGCGTCGGTAATGGAATTTCTATGATTATTTTTGCTGGTATCATCTCTCGTTTACCTGTCAGTTTAGTTCAAACCTTAAAAGTCACTGATTTTTCTGATCCTCAAAATACTTTAAATATATTAATATTAACTGCCATGGCCCTGGCTTTAATCTTTTGTATTGTCTTAATTGAAGAAGCTATTCTTAGAGTTCCTATAAATTATGCCAAAAGGGGACAGAGTACCTATCTTCCAATAAAAGTTAATACTGCCGGTGTTATGCCTATTATTTTCGCTGTTTCTTTGGCCACTGTTCCTTCCCTGTTGGGTCAATTTCTTGGCAAAGTCCCTAATCAATTTATTGCTTCTGCCGCCACCACTATTGGTAAAATTTTTGCTACCACCGGTTATTTTTATATGGTTTTCTATTTTTTACTCGTATTAGGTTTCACTTTTTTCTACACTTCGGTTGTTTTTAAACCAAAAGATATTGCCGATGAATTAAGAAAATCAGGCGGTTTTATTCCTGGTATTCGCCCTGGCATTTCTACAGAAAAACGTTTTAATTATTTAATAAAAAGAGTTTCCGTTGTTGGATCTATTTTTTTAGGTTTGATTGCCGTTGCTCCTTCCATCGTTCAAAAAATTACCGGCATCACTACTCTTTCTATTGGTGGTACCAGTGTTCTTATCGTTGTTTCTGTTGTTATTGGCTTAACCAGAAAAATAGAAAATGTCGTTCAAACCCAAAACTACGACAAATTATCTTATTAAATATTATTAATTATTAATTATTAATTAAAAAACCATGGCTCTAAATTTATTCATAATTGGTCCCTCAGGCTGTGGTAAATCCACTCAGGCTAAATTGATTGCCGAAAAATATGGACTCGTTCACTTATCTATGGGTCAGTTTCTTCGCGATGAGATTGCCACTGCCTCTGAACTTGGCTTAAAAGCCCAATCATTCGTTGATAACGGTAATTTAGTTCCTGACGAAATTGCTTTTCCAATTTTAATCGCCAACTTAACTAAAATTAATAATCAAAATTTTATTATTGATGGTTTTCCTCGAATTCTAGATCAAGGTAAGTTTATCGAAAATTATCTTATCGATCAAAACCATCCTGTTGATCTAATTATTCATCTCGACGTTACTTTTGAGGAAATTCAAAATCGTCGAGTTAAATTAGGAATTAATTTTCAAGATCAAGACAGAACCGACAATACCCCCGAAGCTATAACTGATCGTCAAGAATTCTATAATAATAACAATGGTTTAATTATGGATTATTTTCAATCCAAAAATCTCTTACTTAGAGTCGACGGCAATCGTCCTATTGAATCAATTTTTCAGGATATTTCTGATAAAATTGATAAACTAAAGTAATTTAAAATTAAAAACATTAAAAAATTGATTAAAAATTAAAAATTTTAAATTAAAAATTATTAACAAATGAAAGAACCAACTGTCAAAGGTCAAGTAACCGAAATCTTGCCTAATTCCCTATTTCGAGTTAAACTCGAGAACGGTAATATTATTATTGGTCATTTAGCCGGAAAACTTCGAATGCACCACATTCGTGTTATGGCCGGAGATAATGTTTCTTTAGTCCTTAGCCCAGAAGGAGAAAAAGGTAGAATTGTCTACCGAATATAAATTAAATTTACTCTTTGATATTGTTCCCTTTTTAGGGTACAATATCCAAGTTTCAATATATGAAAGTAAAATCTAGTATTAAATGTCGATGCAAAAATTGTAAAATAGTTCTCCGAAGGGGAGTTCGACGTGTTATTTGTTCTACTAAAAGACATAACCAAAAACAAGGTTAAATAAAATATGAGAATTGTTGGCGTTGAAATTCCAGATAATGAAAGAGCAGAAATAGGATTAACTCGTTTTTTTGGCATTGGTCGAACCAATGTTAAAGAATTGGCCAAAAAAGCTAATATCAATTTAGATACTAGAATTAAGGATCTTTCTCGTGACGATGTTTCTAATTTGATGAAAGCTCTTGAAACGTTTGTTGTTGAAGGTGATCTTAAAAAAGAAATTCGTGAAAATATTGATCGTTTAAAAGCAATCAAATCTTATCGTGGCATTCGCCATATTGTTAGTTTACCAGTCCGCGGCCAAAGAACCAAAACTAATGCTCGTATCCGTAAGGGTAAGAAAAAGACAGTTGGTTCATTAACCAAAGAAGCTTGGGCAAAAATTGAATCTCAACAAAAAGCTGCAAGCATTACTTCTAATAAATAATTAATCTAAAAATGGCAGAAAAAAATATCAAAACAAACACTAGCTCTACTACCGCTTCCGTCAAAAAGAAAACATTTAAAAATATTGCTGAAGGCCGACTTTATATTCAATCAACTTTTAACAATACTATTGTTACTGTTACTGACAATAAAGGTAAAGCCCTTGCTTGGTCAAGTGCTGGTAACTGTGGATTTAAAGGAGCTAGAAAATCTACTCCATTTGCTGCCACTACTGCTATCGAAAAGACCTTAGAAGAGGCAAAAAAACATGGTGTTAAAAAATTAGCAGTTTATTTAAAAGGTCCAGGATCGGGTCGAGATGCTGCTCTCAGATATCTTCGCACCAAAAGAGATTTTGATGTAGATATGATTTCTGATATCACTCCCATCCCACATAATGGTCCACGCCCTCCAAAACAAAGAAGAGTTTAATTAAAAAAATATGTCAAGAATAACTTTAAATACAAAATGTCGACTCTGCCGAGCTGCTGGTGCCAAACTTTATCTAAAAGGAATCCGCTGTAATTCTGCCAAGTGTCCTATCGAGAAAAAAGGTGCTGTTAAACCCGGTATGCATGGTGTTAAAGGTGGTAGTAAACCAACAGACTACGGTATTCAACTTCGTGCTAAACAAAAAGCTAAAAGAATCTACGGTGTCCAAGAAACTCAATTCCGTAATTACTATCTCAATGCTAAAAAAATTAAAGGCTTAGTTGGTGATAATTTAATGATTTTTCTCGAAAAGAGATTGGATAATGTCATTTTTGCAGCTGGTTTAGTTTTGTCTAAATCACTTGCTAAACAAATAATTAGCCATAAACATGTTTTAGTTAATGATAAAGTTTTAAACATTGCTTCTTACCAAACCAAAATTGGCGACGTCATCAGTTTTGATAATAAAACAGCCAATACTTATAAGGAAAATGTTCCTGCCTCAGAACCCGATTTCAAAGCCCCACAATGGCTTGATTTAAACAAAAAGAACTTTACTGTCAAAGTCATTTCTACTCCAGTTGTGGAAGAAATTGGCCATGACATTGATGTCAATTTAATAATTGAATATTATTCAAGATAACAAAGGAGCTATATGATCGAAACAAATAAATTTAATATCAAAACCGTAAAATCAGACGATAAATACGGAAAGTTCGAACTTAGTCCATTAGTTGGTGGCTTCGGTCACACTCTTGGGAATGCTTTACGCCGAGTTTTATTAATCACCATTCCTGGTGCTGCTATTACCCATATCCGTATTGATGGTGCCAACCATCTTTTTACTACTCTTCCTGGAGTTAAAGAAGATTTAGTTGAAATTTCTTTAAATCTTAAAAAAATTAAATTTAATTATACTAAAAATGAACCAATCGTTTTAACTCTCGACAAAAAAGGTCCAGGAGTTATTACTGCTGGTGATATTACTGATAATGATTTGTGCAAAGTTGCCAATCCAGATCAAGTAATTGCTACTCTTTCTGATAATAAAGCATCTCTTAAAATGTCTTTAACCATCGAAAGGGGAGTTGGATACACTTTAGCTAAAGAACAAACTACCGATGTTGTGGGCGAAATCATTCTTGATGCCGCTTTTACTCCAGTTATTAAAACCAATTACATGGTTGAACCAACTCGTTTAGGTAAAAAATCCGATTACGATAAATTAACCATGGAAATTTGGACTGATGGTTCTATTCAACCTATCATGGCTCTTAAAATGGCTGCCAAAGATCTAATCAGTTCTTTTAGTCAAATTGTTGATCCTAAAGAATTTGAAGAAGAAGTTATCACTCTTTTAGCTGCTCCAAATCCACACAGCAGTGATATTTCTGTTGAAGAAATCGAACTTCCTCTCAGAGTTACCAATGCTCTTAAAAAAGCTGGTTATCCAACTGTCGACGCTTTAATCAAAGCCGGCCGTCTAGATGTCAGTAAAGCTAAAAATGTTGGCGAAAAATCATTAAAGGTTATTGATGCCTGGCTTAAAGAAAGAGGCTTCACTTGGAAATAAAATATGAAACATCGTATCGCCGGCAAAAAATTATGCCGAAATTTTAATGAAAGAAAAGCTTTAATCAAATCTTTGACTAGATCTATGTTTACTTATGGTGCCATCAAAACCACTAAAGCTAAAGTAGAAGCTATTGTTCCTACTGTTGAAAGATTATCCAATATTATTATTACCAAAGAGGAATTAACCGCCAAAAGAGAATTGTATAAAGTTCTTCAAGATCAACATTGGGTTAATCGTGTTGTCGCTAACTTTAAATCAGTTTTTGGTGATCAAAAATCAAACTTCACTACTGTTGAAAAAATTAAACGACGTTTTGGTGATGATGCTTTAATTGTCAAAATTAGCTTTATTAAACCTGTCAATTTCCAACCAGAAAAGAAAGAAGAAATAAAAAAAGAAAAAGCAGTAAAGAAAACTAAAAAAGTAGAGAAAGTTAAAGCAGTCAAAAAGGAGACAAAATAATGAAAACCACAGTTTTAAAAGGTAAAGCCGTTGAAAGAAAATGGCATTTAATTGATGCTAAGGGACAAACTCTTGGTCGTATCTGTACTCAAATTGCTCAATTGTTAATGGGTAAAGATAAATTAACATTTTCTTATCATCGAGATGATGGTGATTATGTTGTTGTCATCAATTCCAGTGAAGTTGAAACTACTGGTAAAAAAATTAAACAAAAAATTTATTACCATCACACTGCTTGGTCAGGTCATTTAAAAGAACTTACCTTGGGTGAACTTATGAGAAAAGATTCTCGTCAAGTTATTACTCATGGTGTTCATGGCATGATACCTAAAAATAAATTAAGAGACACTAGAATGACTCGTTTAAAAGTTTTTGTTGGTGCTGAGCACACTTACGCTGATAAATTTACTAAATAATATTATGGTAACTAAAAAAACTACTTCAAACACTTACACTTATGCAATTGGTCGTCGAAAGGCTGCTATTGCTGCTGTTAAATTGTTTTTTGGAAAAGGGGAATCCATGATTAACGGAATTGCTATTGAAAAATATTTTCCCAGTAAAACATCTAAAATTGCCTACGACAGACCTTTTTTAATCACTGATACTATTGGTAAATATTATTTCCAAGCCAAACTAACTGGCGGCGGAAAAGGTGGTCAGGTTGAGGCTCTCAGCTTAGCTATTTGCCGAGCTTTAGTTAAAATCGATACTAACTTCAAACCGATTATAAAACCAACTGGTTTATTAACCGTTGATTCCAGAGTCAGAGAACGAAGAATGGTTGGCACTGGTGGTAAATCGAGACGACAGAAACAATCTCCAAAGCGTTAATTCACTTTACAAATTTTCAACCCCGCCAATCGGCGGGGTTTTTGTTTATAATCAATTCATATGTCATTTATTCAAACCATCATTCTCGGCTTCATTCAGGGTATCTCTGAATTTTTACCAATTTCTTCTTCTGGCCATCTCAATTTAGCCCAATATTTTTTTAAAACTGAACCATCTTTAACTTTAGATATTTTTTTAAACACCGCCACTTTTCTTTCTGTCCTTTTTTTCTTTAGAAAGCAAATCAAATATTTTTTTCAAAATTTAAAATTTATTATAGTTGCTTCTATTCCAGCTGCCTTGGTTGGGATTTTTTTTAAAGATCAAGTCGATTTGATTTTTACCAATATTCACCTTTTACCATTTTTCTTTATTTTAAGTTCAATTTTTGTCTTTTCAACCAAATTTTTTGGTCAAAAAGATAATAAATTAAATTATAAAAAAGCCTTAATTATCGGACTTTTTCAAGCAATTGCTATTTTTCCAGGAATTTCCCGTGCTGGTGCCACCATTTTTGCTGCTTTATTATTAGGACTTGCCCCAATCCAAGCCTTTAGTTTTTCTTTTTGTCTTTTTATCCCGGCCTCTTTCGGAGCTCTAGTTCTAGGTGCCAAAGATTTATCATCTTCTGGAATTTTAACCAAAGAATCTTTGCTTACATTTGTAATTACTTTTATTGTTGGTGTTTTTGCCCTTGGGATTCTTAAAAAAGTTTTAATCGGTAAAAAATTCTGGATTTTTGGAATTTATACTTTCATTCTCGCCTTAGTTCTCTTTTTTATTCTCTAACAATCACCAGTCTTTCCACTTAATTTACATAATATAAATTTCTTTAAATTTTTTGAGATCAAACTATCAACCTTTTTCTTGACTATCAGCTTCTTTTCTTTATCATTTCTGATTTCAATTTTAAAAATCAATTCTTGTTCGTAATTATTTTCTATATCCATTTATTATTAATTCTTAATTATTAATTCTTAATTAAATCTGTCCACTCATAAACTCTTTCCAGACTAAATAAAGTTGAGAAGTGGAAAAAGCATCTCTCGACACATAATCAGCTATTTTTTGGTAATCTTTATCGTCAAAAAGTTGATTAACGGCATCTCCATGAACCCCTTCTTCCTTTGGATTCTCAATTCCAAAGGCTTTGCATAAAAATTCTAATTTGTAAGGTCGATTGCTTTGTTTAATTTTATTTTGTAAATCAATAAAATTTTCTGACCATTTCCTAATTTCTAATGATACTTTAACTCGATTTATTCCAGATCTGATTATTAAATATGGAAAATCAAAACTTTCTCCATTATAAGTCACAAATTGTTCATATTTTTTGGCTTCTTTCCAAAATTCTTCCAATAATTCTATCTCATTTTTACAAATTTTATACGTAAAATTTTCTTTTTCTGGAATTAATTCTTTATCAGCTAAAATAAAAGTTGTTCCTTTTTTTGTTCCTAAATCAAAACAACCAATCGCGCAAACCATTCCAAAAATAGAATATAATCCAGTTTTTGCTTTGGCAATATCTTTATTTTCTTCACCTTTTTCCAAATTATTTAATAAATAATCCTGTTCTTTTTCGTCTAGTTCATCAAATTTTTTACCCACAGTTTCAATATCAAAAACCATTGTTGGAATAGTTGGTAAATAATCATTTGACTCTTCAGTATTTACGATTTGGCAACTGTCGATAATTAGGCTTATTTTACCGTTATATTCTTGAGATTTACCGTTAACTTCAATAACTTTTCCCACTTCAAAATGGCATTGAGGAATGTTGTTATTCCAAATTTTAGCTTCAATTTTTCCATCCTTATTATTCAACTCTAAAACATAAAAAGTATCCCCGTTTTTGGTCTGTTTAATTTCTTGATTACCCACCAAAAAGTGTTCATCTCTTATTACTTCATTTGCTCCAAATTTAATAGCCATACCTTTGATTATACATAATTTTGATTTAACTTTTGAGGATGTTATAATCTTTGCAATATGTTTTCACAAATAAAAATCGGAGACAAATCTCCCAAAACCGTTAATGCTATTATTGAAATCCCTCAAAAGACCTCAAACAAATATGAGTATGATGAGAAAATGGATATCATTAAACTAGATCGTGTTCTTCATTCCCCTATGTTTTATCCTGTTGATTATGGTTTTATCCCTGGCACTCGCAGCAGTGATGGTGACAATTTAGATGTTATGGTTTTAACCGATTCTCCAGTCTTTACTGGTTGTCTTATGGAAGTCAGACCTATTGGTTTATTTATTATGTGTGACGAAGAGGGTGATGATGAAAAAATATTAGCTGTTCCTGCTAAAAATCCTCACTACAATCATATTGAAAAATTATCCGATGTTCCTGAACATTTTCTTAAAGAAATTACTCACTTTTTCAATGAATATAAAAAATTAGAAAAAAACAAAACTGCTTGTGTTAAGGGCTGGAAAGATCAAGAAGAAGCTTATGCTTTCATTGAAAAAGCTGTCAAAATCTATCAACAAGAACAAAAATAATTTTTGTTTAACTACACAATTGGTCTATAATATAAGAAATGGCTAAAGAATATATCACTCCTAGTGATGTTGTAAAACAGCTTCAGGATTCACGTAAAGCAGCTTTATTTACGGGAGTAGCTACTAGTGATTTCCAAAGTCATCCAAGTAATGGAAAACCGTGTACTGATTGGGAAGATAAAGTCCGTAACGAAATTACCAACGGAACAGAAGATCCTGGGGATTTACCTAAATTTTTAGAAAAACCTGCGGATTATATCAATCGTTCTCAAGAATTAGGCAATAATATGTTTCGATTTTCATTTGATTTTGGCCGTCTTTGTCCAAACGATGGTCAATTTGATCAAGATTTAATGTCAGATTATATAAAAATTATTGCTTTAATAAAAGCTCGTGGACAAGAACCGATGATTACTTTAAATCATTTCACCATGCCTAAATTTTTACTTAAATTGGATAAAAGTGGAAATATTCAGAAAGGAGCTTGGGAAAATCCCGATGTTCAAAAACATTTTCAATTTTACATCAAAAATGTCGTCAATTTTTTATCAAATGAAGACTTTGTTAATACGTCCCTGAAAGATTCTGGTATTAATAAGGATGAAAAAGACAAAGTTCAATCGGAAGGATTAGTTAAATATTTTCTTTCGCTAAATGAACCAGGCATTATTTTGTCTCAAGGGTATATTTATGGTCTTTTCCCTCCTTATAAAAAAGGGAATTTTATTGCTCTTAATCATGTTCTTTCTGAATTAGTTAATGCGCATGATTTTGTTATGACAGAGATACATTCAGGAAAACTAAAAGATCCAGAAGTAGGTCTAACACAGAATCTTACAAATTGGGATGGTTTTTTAGGAAATATTTTAGATTCAGTTACTAATAAAGGTATTATTTCGAAATTTGAAAGAGATGGAACATATAGTGATTTTCTCAGTCTTCAATATTATTCTCGAATGACTGTCCCATGTTTTAATAAAGAAGGAAAAAATTATGGAGATCATCCTGAATTTGGTGATATGTATCCACCGGGAATATGTAAGATGTTAAAACAAATGAATAAACAATATCCCAAAAAGGAAATTTTTATTACTGAATTCGGATTTTCAGACAAAAATGATCAAAGAAGACCTTATTGGATTTTAGAAACAATCAATTATGCTTTAAAAGCCAAAAATGAAGGTGTTCCTCTTAAAGGAATGTTGCTTTGGACCTTAGTAAATAATTTTGAATGGGCTTACGGTATGACACAAAAATTTGGTCTTTTTGATGAATCTGAATTAAAAAAACCACTTAAACAATCCTCATCAAATGATCCTGTTAGAAGTTGGGAAGTTTGGCAAACTTTTAATAAAGCGTTAACTTGTCCAACTAATGAAAATTTTCAATGTTTACAAAAAATATACGATCGATCTAAGGCTCAGTTTGAAAATTATAAAAAATAAATTTCCATACAACCTAAGTCGGGCTTTGCCCGACGAAGCGAAGCGAAGTCGGGGATACAAGATTTACCCCTTCGGGGCATAAACTTCTCATCTTGTATTTGTCGGGGATACAAGATTCGAACTTGCAACCTCACGGACCCCATCCGTGCGCGCTAGCCAATTGCGCCAATCCCCGTTTTACTAACAAGTTATTTTAGCAAAAATTTAGCAATTTAAATCTGTTTCGTCTTTTATTCGGTTTTGCTTATTGACATGATATATTTCTTCTTGGTATCACTATATCTGTAAAGTTAATTTAATTAAAAAAACAATATGTATCAAAAGAAAAAGAAAAAAGAAGTCCAAAAAGGTTCTCCTGCTGGTGCTAATCAAGGTCAAAAAAATGAAGCTATTAGAGTTGCCATGGAGCAAATCACCAAAGCCTATGGTGATGGCGCCATTATGAAAATGGGTGAACGCACCGATATGGATATTGAAGTTATTCCAACTGGTTGTTTGCCTCTCGATATTGCTCTTGGTGTTGGAGGTCTACCTCGTGGTCGTGTCACTGAAATTTTTGGTCCAGAAGCCTCTGGTAAAACCACTCTTTGTTTACGTGTCATTGCTGAAGCTCAAAAAATTGGTGGCACCGCCGCTTTCATCGATGTTGAACATGCTCTTGATCCAACTCGTGCTGCCGCCATTGGTGTCAATCTCGATAATCTTTTAATTTCTCAACCAGACAGTGGTGAACAAGCACTCGAAATCGTTGAAACTCTAGTTCGTTCCAACGCTATTGATGTTGTTGTCCTCGATTCAGTGGCCGCTCTTGTTCCTAAGGCTGAAATTGAAGGTGAAATGGGAGATTCTATGATGGGTGTCCAAGCTCGCCTTATGTCTCAAGCTCTTCGTAAATTAACTGGTGCTATTTCCAAATCTAAAACTATTGTTATCTTTACTAATCAAATTCGCCAAAAAATAGGCATTATGTTTGGTAATCCTGAAACCACTCCTGGTGGTTTAGCTCTTAAATTTTATGCTTCAATCCGTATTGATGTTCGCAAAATTGCCAACATTAAAACTGCTGGTGGTGAATCTATTGGTTCTCAACACCGCGCTCGAATCATCAAAAACAAAGTCGCTCCGCCATTTAGAGAAGCTGAATTTGACATTATGAACAATGAAGGTGTTTCCATTTATGGAAGTCTGGTAGATTCCGCCGTTATTTACGGGATAATTGTTAAAGCTGGTGCTTTCTTTAAAATTGGTGATCAAAATATTCAAGGTCGTGAAGGTGCTAAAAAGTATCTTAAAGAAAATCCTAAAATCGCCGAAGATATTAAAAATCAGGTTTGGAAAAAAGTTAAAGAAAATACTGAACCAGTCAAAGTAGAATCATCTAGTGATTCCTCAGACGAAAAATAATGCAAATTATCAGCATTAAAGCCAGTAAAACTCCCAATCGGGTTTGGATAACTTTTTCTGATCGTTCATTTATTCCTTTTTTTATTGATGATGTTGTTAAGCTTTCATTAGTAAAGAATCAAGAAATAAATGAATCAAAATTACAATTAATTATTCAAACCTGTTTGTTTTTCGTTGGTCGCGAATATGCTCTTCGTCAAGTTGCTATTTCGCCCAAAACCGAAAAAATAATTAATCAAAAGCTAAAATTATTTTTCCGAAAGACGATTTTAAAATATAAAATTAACACCAATAATTTAAAGTTAGATGATATTGGTCAGCAAATTATTCAAGAATTAAAAGACAGAAAACTTTTAGACGACCAAGATTTTATTGACTATTACCTCAAAAAAAATAGCAAAAAATCACGCCAACAAATTATCTATTCTCTTCAACAACTTGGTATTAATTCTGAGTTGTTATCTTTAATTGAGTTTGATCAGACAAATGATGTCGATAAGATAAAAATAATTCTAAATAAGAAAAATATCGACAAATCAAAATTAACCGATTATAACGCCAAAAATAAAGTTAAAGCTTCTCTTTATCGTCGCGGTTTTAATCTTTCAGATATAAACAAAGCATTTGACGATTGGTTGAATTTCAGATAAACTATACCAGTTAGTTTTTAAATTATTAAAATTTTAACTTTTTATATTAAAGCACCCAATTATGTTATTCAAATCAGTCAAAGTTCCGACTTGTTGTTAACCTAAGCCATCTTTTTTTTGGCGTGTTTTTTTTGATGTAAAAAGTATATGGAGGTCATATGTTAGATGTATTTTTATCGAGAGTTAGGGGCTTGTTCTCTAACCCAAAATCTGGAGATTTAAAAGTTTCCAAACCAATTGCTACAAAAAAAGAAAGCAAAAAAGAAGTTATAAGTAAAGTCGAAGTAAAAAAGGAAGATGAAAAAGATAATAATCGAGTAGTTTTTTCTCCAACTAAAGTTGAAGCTACTATTCCGGTTGTCAACACTGTTCAAATTGATGCGGCTTTGCTAAATGCCAAAAAATTAGAAGCTGAAGCTAAAGCTAAAGAAGCAGAAATTTTTAAAAGATTAACCTCTCTTGATGAAAAAGAGAGATATTTAATTCAAAAAGAAAGATCCATTGACACTCAAACTGCTGAAGTTAAAGCTAAATTAGCCAGTATTGATGATGTTTATCGAAAACAATTAGACAAACTAGAAGTTATTTCCGGCCTTGATGTTGAAAAAGCTAAACAACTAGTCATGAGCAGTACGGAAAAGAAAATGTCTTCTTGGGTGGCTAAAAAGATTGAAGAAGCTCGTGATGAAATTAAACAAAAAGAAGAAGAAATAATCAAAGAGGTAATTATTGATAATATTCGTCACGGTCTCACTGATTATGTGGCTGAATACACCGTTTCTACTATTTCTCTTCCTGATGAAAAAGTCAAAGGAAAAATTATTGGTCGAGAAGGTCGAAATATCCGTACTTTTGAAAAAGCTACTGGCGTTGAACTTGAATTAGATGAAACTAATGACATTCGTATTTCTTCTTTTGACTCAACCAGAAGAGAAATTGCCAAACTTTCACTTGAAAAGCTAATTAAAGATGGTCGTATTCAACCTCTAAAAATTGAACAAGTTGTTGCTCAAACCAGAACCGAAATGGATAGAATTCTTATGAATGAAGGTAAAAAAATTACCCAAGAAGTGGGTGTTTTTAACTTACCTATCGATTTAATTAAAGAAATTGGAAAATATAAATTCCGTTTTTCTTATGGTCAAAATTTAGCCAAACATACCATTGAAGCCACTAAAATTGCCACCGCCATTGCCTTTGAATTAAAAGCCAATGTTAATACTGTTCGTCTTGGTGCTCTTTTACACGATATTGGTAAAGTTATCACTGATCAAGAAGGAACTCATGTTGATTTAGGTGTCGATCTTTTAAGAAAATTCAAAATATCCGAAGATATTATCAGCTGTGTTGCCGAACATCACGAAGATAAAGAGTTTTCTTCGGTTGAATCAGTCATCGTCTATATCGGTGACGCCGCTTCAGGCGCCAGACCTGGTGCTCGTTATGAAGTCCACGAAGAATACTTAAAGAGAATGAAAAACATCGAAGAAGCCGCCATGGGTTTTCCTGGTGTCCTCAGTGTGGCTGCTTATCAAGCTGGTCGTGAAGTTGTTGTTATTGTCGAACCTTCGCAAGTTTCTGACTCAGAGGCCGAAGTCCTTAGTCAAAATATTGCCGAAAAACTCGACGAAGAAGCAAAATGGGCTGGACAAATAAAAGTTACTGTTATTAGAGAAACCAGATCTAGTAGTATTATTGTTGGCAACAAAATCAACAAAAATGCGGTAAAAAACGAATAACTTCTATTGCAATTAAATAATATTACTTTAAAATTAAAGGGAATTATTAATTATTAATTAAAAATAAATAAATGACCAAAAAAGATCTAATCGAATCAGTCTCCCAAAAAGCCAAGCTCAGTAAAAAAGCTGCTAAACAAGCAGTTGAAACTTTTCTTTCTGAAATAATGAAAGGATTAGCTAGTGGCGAAACCGTTAAACTTTCTGGATTTGGAACTTTCAAAACCAAAATGTTCAAAGCTAAAACTATTAAAGCTATCGGAACCAAAGAATCTAAAAAAATTGTTGCTCGCAGAATGCCTCGCTACATTCCTGGAACCAAGATTAAAAAGATGGTCAAATAATTTCTCTTTTTGAAATTAACAAATCCCCCAGCAATGGGGGATTTTTGTTGATACAATGATTTATGAGAAATATCAATTTTGAAGCTGTAGAGAATAAAATAATTCTAAAAATTAGAAGCTTTGTCGGCACTAAAAATGTTTTTATTGGCATTTCTGGCGGTGTTGACTCGGCTGTTGTCGCTTTTTTATGTGTCAAAGCTCTTGGTAAAAAAAGAGTTTTTGGTGTTTTAATGCCCTATGGTAGACAAAAAGATATTTTTGATTCTATTGCTGTAGTCAATCGTCTCAACATCAAATATTTTCAAAAAGATATTAAACCAATTGTTGATCAATACAAAGTTGCCGAAAATAAGTTTGTTGTTGCCAATATTATGTCCCGTGTTCGTATGACTGTTCTTTATGCTTATGCTAATCATAAAAATGGTCTAGTTGTTGGTACTACCAATAAATCAGAATTTGAAATCGGTTATTTTACTAAATTTGGTGACGGTGGATGTGATTTTGAGCCAATCATAAATTTATACAAAACTGAAATTTTTGAACTGGCCAAACTTTTAAATGTCCCAAAAGATATTATTGACAAAAAACCAACCGCTGGTCTTTGGGAGAATCAAACCGATGAAGATGAATTAGGCTTTAATTATGGAAATTTAGATAATTTTTTGCAAGGTAAAAAACAAACTCCAGAAATAGAATCAAAAATAAAAGAATTAATTGAATCATCAGAGCACAAACGTCATTTGCCTCACACAATTTCAATTGATTAAATGAAAAAGTTTTAATTTTGTCTAAGAATTTATAAAAACAAAAAAATAATAATATATGGCCGAAAATAAAAATTATTCTCAAAAAAAAGTTTTATATAATCCTACAATTGGTTCTATCCTTCTCCTCGTAATTTTAGTTGGTTTTATTTACTTAATTTTTAAAAGTGAAAACTTAAGATCTTTTTTAATCCAATTTGTTGAAAAAGCTAACGACTTCATCTCAAAACACTTATAAGAAATCTGCCTAATTTTTGGTAAAATACACTCATGAAATTATCCATCGCCATTGTTGGTTTGCCCAACGTTGGGAAATCCACTCTTTTTAATGCGCTTTTAGGCAAGCAAGTCGCCGATGCCAGTAATTATCCTTTTTGTACTATTGACCCAAATGTCGGTGTCGTCGAAGTTCCTGATGAAAAACTGCCAGTTCTTGCCCAAATTGTTAAAACTGACAAAATCGTTCCGGCCATTGTTGAATTTGTCGACATCGCCGGTCTAGTTAAAGGTGCCTCTCAAGGTGAAGGTCTTGGCAATAAATTTCTTACCAACATTCGTGATTGTGATGCCATCTGTCATGTCGTTCGTGCTTTTTCCGATACTAATATCATTAAAGAGGGGTCCGTGAACCCACAAGGCGATTTCGAGGTCATTTGTGCTGAATTAATTATCAAAGACTTAGAGACTGTTGATAAATATCTTGATGCCAATAAAAATAATGCTAAAGAAAATAAATCTAAAAAATTTTTTCTTGGTCAAAAACTAAAGTCAGAATTAGAAAAAGGAAATTTGGCCGTCAATTTGACATTTGATGATGAGGAAAAAGAACTTTTAAAAGAATTTTTCTTACTTACCTCCAAACCTTATTTTATCGTCGCCAATGTCGATGAAGAAACTTATCAAAATATTGGAAATTGGAAATTAGATATTAGAAATTGGGAATCAGTCGTCCCTGTCTGTGCCAAAGTTGAATTTGATTTGTCTGAATTAAACTCAGACGAGAAAAAAGATTATTTAAAAGAATTAGGTGTTGATAAATCCGGATTAGAAAGAGTTATTCAAAAAGCTTACGACACTCTCGGTCTTCAATCTTATTACACTGCCGGAATTAAAGAAGCTCGCGCCTGGACAATCAAAAAAGGGGACACTGCCCCCAAAGCCGCCTCTGCTATTCACACTGATTTTGAAAAAGGTTTTATTATGGCCGAAGTTGTTTCCTATGAAGATTTTGTCCAAAATAAGGGATTATTAGGAGCCAAAGAAGTTGGTAAACTTCGTCACGAAGGACGTGACTACATTATGCGCCCCGATGATGTGGTCGAATTTAAAATCAATGCCTAAATTTTAAGTTTTACTAAATCGTTTTTTCTAATATGTGTGAAAACAAGATTGGATTCTAAATTATTTTCTTCTAAAAAATTTTTAATTTTATACATTGTCCAATTACAAAAAGATTTCTTAGTCGTCAAATTATCAATAATTTTAAAATCATTATTTATCGGCGTAAAAAGATCATATTTTTCTTTTCCATCTTTTATTAATTTTTTATTTTTTCCAAATTGATTAAAACAATTTTTATCAAAATAAGAAAAAGCTCTTGATGATTTTGCTACTCCAATTATAAAATCTGGTTTTTGTTTCAAAATTTCTTTTTTAAATATTTCAAAATCGTTGTTTAATTTTTTAAATATAAATATTTCCCCAAACAAATCGGCTAATTCTTTTACAAAAGGATTTGATTCAAATGTATAATACATTAACTTCATATGAATAAATTATTAATCATTTCTGGTCCGACTGCCACTGGCAAAACCGATTTGGCGTCGAAATTGGCAAAAAAATACAATGGGGAATTAGTTTCCACCGATTCTTGTCAAATTTACAAAGATCTCGATATTGGCACTGGCAAAGATCAACCAGGAGAAACCCCAATTCATTTAATCGATTTAATTAATCCGAATCAAAAATTTTCTGTTGCTCAATTTCAGCAAGTTGGTTTAGAAATTATTGACCAACTCCATTCTCAAAATAAATTACCGATTTTAGTTGGTTGTAGTGGTTTTTATTTAGACTCATTGATTAATCCAAATTACGACACTTTTTCCATTAAACCCAATAAAATTTGGCGATTTATTTCCACCAAATTATCTGTCAAAACTTTGCAAAAAATTTACAAATTATTAGATCCAAAAAATTTTTCCAAATTAAATAATTCCGATATCAACAATCATTATCGCCTCACCCGTAAAATTGAAATTAAACTTTCTCCAAATAAAATTAGAAATTTGAAATTTGAAATTAGAAATTATGACATCTTACACATCTCTCTCACCGCTCCTCTCGATTTTCTTTACGACCGCATAGACAAAAGAGTTCAGAAACGCCTAGATATCGGCTTTTTAGACGAAATTAAAAACATATTAAAAAAATATTCTTGGTCAGATCCCGGTCTTCAAATCGGTGCCTATCAATGTCTCAAACCATTATTTGATAATAAAAAGTCTCCCTTGTCAAAGGGAGAAACGGCGAATGCCGAGAGGGATTGTCTCCAAAAATGGCGCTATGCCGAACACAGTGATGCTCGTCGTCAAAATACCTATTTAAAATCTCGATACAAAGATTCTGCTCAATTTTTTGATATCACTTCTCCTAATTTTAAAACCAAAATTTATAAAATTATCTCCAGATGGTACAATGAATTATGAAAATTAGAAAAATAGAAATTTCTCCTAAAACCATTGTATTTACAGTTTGTTTTTTAGCTGCCATCGCTTTCTTTTGGCAGATAAGAGACATTCTTGTCATGCTCTTTATTAGTTTTGTTTTGATGCAAGCTCTAGACCCTTTAGTTTGTCAATTGCAAAAAGTAAAAATCCCCAGAATTCTTGCTGTTTTAATAACCTATATTTTGGTTTTAAGTGTTGTCTCTTTTTGTGTTGCTGGTATTATTCCTATTTTAGTCGAACAAACAACCGGATTAATCAATAGTTTACCGAAAATTGCGGAAAATATAAAAATATTTAATGAAAATAGCTTTTTTAATGAAAATAATATTAATTTCACTTCTCAACTAAAAGTTTTAGAAACTATTCCTTCAAACATTGTTCAAATTGCTTTTTCTGTTGGTTCCAATATTTTTGCAACCGTAATGATTTTTGTTATTACTTTTTATCTCCTTCTGGAAAAGAAAAATTTTCCTAAATATGGTGATAATTTTTTTGGCGAAAAAGGAAAGACAAAATTTTTAAAAATAATGGCTAATTTAGAAGCAACTCTTGGTAGCTGGGTCAATGCACAACTTCTTCTAATGTTAATTATAGGCCTTCTTTCGTATTTTGGTTATCTAACTCTTGGATTAAAATATGCCGTTCCATTGGCTATTATTGCTGGTCTTCTAGAAGCAGTTCCCAACATCGGACCAATCATTGCTACCGTTATTGCTAGTGTAGTTGGATTAACAATTTCTCCTTCAATCGCTCTTTTTACTCTTATTTTTGGCATTCTAGTTCAACAATTGGAAAACAATTTTATTGTTCCTAAGATCATGTCAAAAACTGTTGGTCTAAATCCTATAATAACCATTGTCTTAATTATCGCCGGTGGTAAATTAGCTGGTGTTGGTGGCGCTTTGCTGGCTATTCCTTTTTTCTTGACAATTCAAGCCATTATTAAAGGTCTTTTAGAAGAAACTCCACATTCAAAATAAAAAAATCCTAAAGACATTGATAAGCCGGATTCTGTTTAAGGGTCATCAATCTATTCTCTCTACCTGAGACTCTCAAATCGGGTTTACCCCGACCCCAAATTACTTCGGGAAGCTAGATATTAACGTCTCATCTTGAGATTTCCACCAGAAGGATGCTCGTTTCACTTCGGCCGCCGTAGCCTTCTTGCGAAGGCGGCTAGCCTATTCGTCTCTGTAGCGTTGCCATCCGATTACTCGGATCTCTACCTCTTTGAGTTCTGTGCTTTTTGTGGTCCGGACTTTCCTACTTCGGCCGCCGTAGCCTTCTTGCGAAGGCGGCTCACCTCAGTTAAACCCCTCAATCTCTTTAGGATGACTAAATTATAACTTTTAATCCCCATAAAAACAAATATCCCCCGATTTGCATCGAGGGATAATTAATCTAGATCTGTATCTTATTTATTTTAATAAAGTTGCATCTGCGGCTGATAAGATTTTAAACATCTTGGTTCCAGTTTCTGGATCAATAGTTTGTGCTGCTGGTCGGCCGTTTTTCAACATAACTTTTTCGACTTTACCTACATCAATTTCAACAGATTTGCGTGATTTTACATTATAAAATTTAATTGTTGGCATTAATCTTCACCTCCCTTTAAAAAAAATAATTTTTAATAACCATATTTAAGATAATAAATTACTATTATCGATCCTATCAAAACCAAACTTAACACCACGCTCTTCAATAAATCTTTTTTAATATATTTATTTTCGTTCATTTTGTATTTCTATCGCCAGTATAGCATATTGTTTTGCTACAATTAGTAATCAATGTCATTTCTAATATATATAATTTTAACGATAAATTTATTATGGCTAATCTATTTAACTTACTTAGTTTATAATAAAAACAATTCTAAAAATAAAGCTGCAGATTTGAATAATTTTGATAACAACCTAAAAATAGGCATAACTAGATTTAACCCGTTTGACGATGTTGGCGGTGACCAAAGCTTTACTCTTACAATTTTAGATAAAAATAACTCTGGTGCCATCATTACTTCACTCCATAATCGAGATATTACTAGAATTTATGCCAAACCAATTAAAAATGGAATTGGCGAAAACATCACTTTGTCAAAGGAAGAAAAATCAGCTATAGTTAAAACTATTAAAAATTAATTTTTAAATGAATAAAAATTTATTAAATAAAATAAAATATTTAGGGATATTTCTACTTATTACTGGTATTTCTTATTATTTATTTGACTTTTTTATTCCAGTTACGCCAAAAAAAGTCATTTCTTCAGAGGAAACTCCAACCGAAACAATCGTAAAAACCGGCACTTTTACTGGTCCAAAAACAGAAGTTTGTCCAATCAACGGGCAACTTTACTCAACTCAGGAAAAAGCTATTTGGGAGACTCGTCGACCTCTTTTGGTCATGATTGAAAATCATGAAGATTCTCGTCCACAATCTGGTCTTCAATCAGCCGATATAGTTTACGAAGCTGTGGCTGAAGGTGGAATTACCCGATTCATGGGAGTTTTTTATTGTGGTATTGTCGCCAGTCAGGCTGATTTGGAAAATAAATATGATGTTGGTCCGGTTCGTTCAGCTAGAACTTATTTTTTAGATATTGCTTCTGAATATGCTGATTATCCTCTATATGGCCATGTTGGCGGTGCTAATTGTTCTGCTGCTACGCCTGGTGGTCCTTGTACTAGTGCTCTAAAAACTCAAGCTATTGAACAAATTGCTAAATATGGTTGGAATAATGCTGGCACTCACAGTGACTTAAGTCAATTTGCATTATCATACAAAGCTTGTCGTCGTGAACCAGATCGTACCAGTCAAGAAAGAGCTACAGAACATACTATGTATTGTTCTACTTCTGAACTTTATAATATTGCCGAAAAGCGCGGATTAACCAATGAAACTGTTGCTAAAAAAAATTCTTGGGATAAAAGTTATCGAGCTTGGTCTTTTACTAAAGAAGACAAAACTAACGGTACTGACGGAACCATTTCTTTCGATTTTTGGGCAGGATATAAAGATTATTCAGTTTCTTGGAAATATAATTCCGCAAATAATAACTACATTCGAAGTAATGGCGGGCAAGAACAAATTGACTTCAACACTCAAACAGCCCTCACTTCCAAAAATATTGTTATCCAATATGTTAAAGAAACCAGACATGTTGATGAACATGGCCATAATCTTTACGACATGATTGGAACTGGTAAAGGCATTTTATTTCAAAATGGAATCAAAACGGAAATTACTTGGTCAAAAGTCAATCGACTTTCTCGCACCATTTTTAAAGATTCGACCGGCAAAGAAATTAATTTCGTTCCGGGCAATATTTGGATTGAAATAATACCCATTGGTAATGAGGTTTCTGTTTTATGAAAATTCAAACCAGTCTCAAACAACTACTCGTCTCCCAAACCAGATTAAAAATAATCACCATTCTTTTTGCCAATCCAAAAGAAATTTATTATGTCCGTCAATTAGTTCGTCTTGTGGAAGAAGAAATTAATTCAGTCAGACGAGAACTGGATAATTTAAAAAAAGCTGGAATTATCGAATCAGAATGGCGTGGTAATCGGCTTTATTATTGGGCCGACAAACAATCTCCAATTTTTTATGATCTTTTAATTTTAGCCAATAAAAATTCAGGCCTCGGACTTAAATTGCAACATAAAAACGAAACTCTTAGTCCAATTAAATTAGTTTTATATAATTACAAATTCGCTGTTGGTGAAAAAAGAAATGAAGACGGAATTGATTTAATTATTGTCGGTGATTTATTCTCTCTCAAAAAAGTTGATTCATTAATCAAACAAGAAGAAGAAACTCGCGGTCATGAAATTAATTATATGGTTATGGATAAAAGTGAGTTTCAAATGAGGAAACAAAAAAGAGATCAATTTATTGTCGACTTTTTTTTAAGCTGTCCAGTGGTTATAATTGGAAGCTCATCAGAAATTGTTAGCATTTAAAAAAATGACACAAGTTAGAAAAGTTATAAAAACTGGAAATAGTTTAGCCCTAACTATTCCTTCAAAATCAATTAAAGAATTTAATATTAAAGAAGGGGATATGGTTTTAATTAAAATTAACAAAAGCAAAGCTTCAATAAATTATATTTTTTCTGGTCACCCTCGCCAACTTTCCCTTATCGGATCTAAATAATATGCCTAATAAAAAGAAAATAATGAGAACTTTTTATGTTATCATCGCTATGACTTTCCTTTGTCTTATCGTTAATTTTCCTAAACAGATACCAGTCAATATTCACCTTGGTAAAATAAACTACGAACACACTTTTTATCGTCCCAGTTTTAAATTTAATGTTGGAGAAAAAGAATATGGTAAAGATTTAGATCTTAAATATGGTTTAGATTTAGCTGGTGGAGCTTCTTTGGTTTTTAATATTGATACTTCAACCACTAAAAAAGAAGATGTCACCGACGCTTTAAGTGCTTTAAAAAGTAATATTGAAAAACGTATCAATCTTTTTGGTGTTAGTGAAACTAATGTTCAAGTTCTTAAACAGAATGACGATTATCGTCTTAATGTTGAATTGCCCGGAGTTGAAGATATTTCCAGTGCCATTGATCTCATCGGTCAAACTGCTCAATTAAAATTTCAAGGTGTTATTGATGACACTTTGTTTACTGAGGCTACCACTTCAGCTGAGTTTATTAGCTCTATTAAAGATACTGGTCTTGACGGTTCTCATCTTGTTAAAGCCAGCGTTCAGTTAAATTCTAATACTTCTGAACCAGAAGTTTCTTTAGAATTTAACCAGGAGGGGGCTAAACTTTTTGAAACAGCCACCACTGAATTTCTTAATAAAAGATTGGCTATTATGCTCGATAATCAAATAATCACTGCTCCCAATGTTAATGTAGTTATTAACGATGGCAAGGCTGTTATTAGTGGTAGTTTTGATATCGATTCTGCCAAATCTCTTTCCATTCAATTAAATGCCGGATCTTTAAAACTTCCTATTAATTTGATTCAACAGTCACAAATTACAGCTACTCTTGGAAAGGAATCAATCGATAAGGGAATTTTTGCTGGCCTTGTTGGTCTAGCTTTGGTTTTTATTTTTATGATTGGTAATTACGGTTGGCTCGGATTTATTGCTGATATCGGTTTAATAATCTATGGTTTAATAACTTTAACTCTCTATCGTTTAATTCCTATCACTTTAACTTTTCCAGGAATTGTTGGTTTCATTCTTTCTATTGGTATGGCTGTTGATAGTAATATTCTTATCTTTGAAAGAATGCGTGAAGAAACTCGTAAAGGTAAAAATTGGAGTAATGCCATGGAATTAGGTTTTGGTCGTGCTTGGGATTCCATCAAAGACGCCAATGCTTGTATTATTATCACCGGTTTGATTTTATTAAATCCTTTTAATTGGCCATTTTTAAACACTTCCGGTATGGTCAGAGGTTTTGCTGTTACCCTAATTTTGGGTGTTATCATCGGCATTTTTACTGGTGTTGTTGTTACCAGGAATTTACTTCGTGTCTTTGCTAAAGAAAAAATTAAAAATTAATAATTTATTAAACTACGATCTAATACCTAATCTATGAATATAATGAAATTTCGACCATTATTTTTGATTATTTCTTTTATACTTTTAATTTCATCATTACTTTCCATTGTTTTTTGGGGTTTTAAACCATCAATTGATTTTATCGGTGGTGCCACTTGGGAGTTTAATTTATCATCAAACATAGAAAATTCCAAAATTGAAGAAATATTTTCTAAAAATAACATTAGCAATTTGGTCATTATTAATAATGACAATAAATATCATTTAACCTTTCAAGACATTGATTCAATTCAAAAAAATACCCTAGATCAGGCAATTAAAACATTAGATCCAGATTATACCGAATTAAAATTTGAATCCCTTGGACCAACTCTTGGTAAAGAATTACTTCAAAAAACTGTTACGGCCATTATCTTATCGTCAATTTTCCTTTTAATTTTTATCGGTAGTCGTTTTAAAGATGTTACTTTTGGAGCTTCCGCTGTCCTTGCTATGTTTCACGATACTTTCATTTTAATTGGTAGCTTTTCTATTTTAGGTCATTTTTTTGGTGCTGAATTAGATTCTCTTTTTGTTACCGCTCTATTAACCACTCTTTCTTCATCAGTTCACGACACTGTCGTCACTTTCAATCGTATGCGTGAATTAAAACGTCAGAATTTTAATATGGATTGGGTAACTCTCGCCAACACCGCTGTCACTGAAACTCTAAGTCGATCTATCAATAATTCTATGACTATCGTTTTCATGTTACTTTCTCTCGTAGTTTTAGGCGGTTCTACCACTAAATGGTTCGCCACTGCTCTTTTAATTGGAGTAATTTGTGGAACCTATTCTTCAATTGGTGTCGCCATCCCCCTCGTCCTATTTTTCAAAAAACATTCTAAGAAGAAATTTTAAAAAAGATTTGAAATTTTGTTAAACTAAACTAATGAAATTTTTAAAATTATTACCTAAAATATTTTTTTGTTTGCCTGCTCTACTTATAATATTACAGACTTATTCAATTTTACGTGGACTATTTCTTGGCGCACATGGTTGGGTATTAAACCCAGGTCTTGGCCCGGGATTTGACGCTATGATGGACAGATGGTTTTGGGTCGGCTTTTTAGGAATATTATATATACCATTTTTGATTTATCAGATAGTGTACTTAAAAATTACAAAACAAAAACTGTTTAAACAAATGTTCATTATCCAATTAATCTTAATATTAATATTAGAAGCACCATTACTAATTGAGCTTGTCTCCCCGGGTACTTTTTAATACAATCAATATTGTTGTAGAGGTATTTTATTTCAGTTTTTCTATTTTCACCAACAAAACCTCTCTCTCGTTTAATTCCGGTTTTTCTTCCACTTCTTTAAAAATCGCAGTTAAAACTTCGCCTACTTTTCGGCTTGGTTTAATTTTTAAAATTTCCATTACATCCATTCCATTAACCTTCAAATCTTTAATTGAAAATGGTTGTTTTTGAACTTCCACAATTCTTTCTTTAAATAATTCCCATCGCCAACTGGTTTCTTTCGAACCACTTCCCAATCTATCAGCTCTTCTCATGGCAATCATTTCATCAATATATTCTGGTGTCACATTTCGAATAAATCTTCTTACTGCTTTATCAGTTTGAGTTTCTTGGACAGTAAACATATGCCATCGCACCAATTTAAATAATTGTTCTAATTCTTTATTTGATAATCTTAATCTTTTACCTATAGATACGGCAATTCTTGATCCAATTATCTCATGGTTATGGAAAGTTCTTTTTTCTCCCTCACCAGTCATCGATTTTGGTTTTCCCACATCATGTAACAATGACGCCAATTTTGTCACCGGATTATTACTGGCGCAATTATCTAATGTTTTTAAATTGTGAGTCCACACATCATCAATATGGTGGCCTTTTTGAGTCATTCCATATCCGTCCAATAACTCCGGAATTATTTCTTTTAATAATCCAGAATTTTTTAATAAAGTAATTCCTTGGCTTGGGGTAGGGGAAATTAATATCTTAAATAATTCATCTTTAATTCTTTCACTGGCAATTTTTTGAATTGACTCAGCATTTTTTTGAATTGATTCAAAAGTTTTTTCTTCAACCAAAAATCCAATTTGTGAAGCAATTCTAATTGCTCTCATCATTCTTAAAGCATCTTCTCCAAATCTTTCGTCCGGATTTCCCACTGTTCTAATAATTTTATTTTCCAAATCTTTCTGTCCATCATACAAATCAATAATCTCATTTTTTTGGTCATTAGAAATTAGAAATTGGAAATTCAACGCGATAGCGTTGATTGTGAAATCTCTTCTCTGTAAATCTTCTTCTAATGTTTTGCCCCATTTAACTTCATCTGGGTGTCTAGAATCTGAATATCCTTGTTCGGTTCTAAAAGTTGTTACTTCAAAAATATCTTCGCCGTAGACCACACTGATGGTTCCAAATTTATTATTATAAAAACTATTTTTCGGAAAAATTTTTTGTATTTCTTCTGGTGTCAAATTAGTCGTAAAATCCCAATCTTTCACTTCTCTTCCCAAAATTAAGTCACGAACCGCCCCGCCGACAATATAAATTTCAGCCTTATTTTCTTTAAACTTTTTAATTAAATTCTCTACTTTATCGGGAATTACAAAATCCATTCCCAATTTTACTATATTTTTAATACAAAAAGTGTAAAATCTAATATCCTCATGTTTTCTGAAATCATTTTAAAAAATAAAAAAGTAATCGACAAATCTTTTTCTGAATCAGATTTTTTAGATCTTTTATTGAAAAACCGTCAACTAAAAAAATCAGATTTTGATGATTTTTTTAAACCTCATTTTCCTGATAATTCAGATTTTAATATTAACAATAAAGAATTAAAAAAAGCCATAGATAGGGTAAATATAGCTATAGAAAATAAAGAAAATATCTTAATTTATGGCGATTATGATGTCGACGGTCTTACTTCTACCGCCATTCTTTGGCAGGTTTTATATCAAAAAGGGGCTAAAATTTTACCTTTTATTCCCGACCGGGAAACTGATGGTTATGGTATTAAATCAAAATCTTTTTTTGATTTTGAAATCAAAAAAAATATTCATTTTGATCTCTTAATTACTGTCGATAATGGTATCGTTGCTAACACTGAACTAACTAAAATTGCCAAAAAAAATACTGACATTATTATTATTGATCATCATCTTCCTACTGAAAATTTACCCAAAGTTTCAGCCATAATTCATTCTACTAATTTTTCTGGTTCAGCTCTATCTTGGTTTTTTGCCAATCAATTTAATAAAAATGCCGACATTGGTCTGGCCGCCGCTGGCACTGTCGCCGATTGTCTTCCTTTGGTTGGTATTAATAGGAATATCGTCATTCATGGTCTAAAATCTTTACAAAAAAATCCCAACCCAGGAATAAAAAAATTAATTGAAGTTAGTGGAATTAAACAAGAATCTATTTCTGCTTATGATTTGGGTTTTGTTATTGGTCCTCGTTTTAATGCTGTTGGTCGACTTTCTAACCCAACCGAGGCTTTGAGGCTTTTATGTAGTCAAAATTCTCTTCAAGCCAGTAAATATGCCCAAAATTTGGATAAATTTAATAAAGATCGTCAAGATCTTCAAAAAGATAATTTAAAAACCGCCGAAGAAACCATCAGTAGAGACGTTGCGTGCAACGTCTCTACTTTGTCGTCCAATAAATTAATTTTTATTTCCGACAAAACTTTTCTTCCAGGCATAATTGGTTTAATTGCTGGTCGTTTAACCGAAAAATATTATTTACCCTCAATTATTATTAGTGTTGGAGATGAATATTCCAAAGGTTCTTGTCGATCTATTAAAGAGTTAAATATCATTGAATCTCTTCGTGAATTTAATAGTGATCTTGTTGAACTAGGTGGTCACGCTGGTGCTGCCGGTTTCACTGTCAAAACCGAAAATATCGAAAAATTTAAAACCAAAATTACTAAATTTATTAATAAAAAATTAAAATATCTCGATTTAAAGCCCTCAATAATTGTTGAATCAGAAATGAAATTATCAGCAGTTAATATTAAAAACTGCCGATTAATAGGAAAATTTGAACCATTTGGTATGGACAATCCCAAGCCTTTATTTTTATTCAAAAATATTTCCATTACTCAAAAACGAGTTATCGGTTCTGCTGCTGATCATTTAAAATTAAAGTTTGATGATATTGACGCCATCGCTTTTAAAAAAGGGGACTTAGACAAAACCCTAAAAGTTGGAGATTCAGTCAATCTCATCGCTTCCCTCGATCTAAATATATGGAACGGCTCCACTTCCCCTCAACTTATAGTTAAAGAAATCTTTCCTGTTTAAAAAGGCCTTATTTTAAAGTAAAATACATTCATATGGAAAGAATACTCGCAACAGAATGTCTCCAAAAAATCGGGAAAAAAGTTTTGCTCCAAGGCTGGGTCAGTAATATTCGTGACCATGGTCAATTAATTTTTATTGATTTTCGTGATTGGAGCGGCACTATTCAAATTGTCGTTGATATCAAAAATAACGCTGAAATTCACAAATTAGCTTCTACTTTAGGTATGGAATGGGTCATTGAAATTGAAGGCCAAGTTGTTAATCGTGGTACAAAAGCCGTCAATGATAAAATATCCACAGGTTCCATTGAAATTACTTGTGAAAAATTAATTGTCTTAAACAAAAGTGAAGTTTCTCCTTTCCCTCTCGACACCGACGGAACAGAACTTGACGAATCTTTACGTTTAAAATATCGTTACCTCGATTTGCGTCGCCCTCGTTTGGCCAACATTTTAAAAAGTAAAAGTACTTATATTTTAGCTGTTCGTAATTGGATGGATAAAAACGGTTTTACTGAAGTTATGACTCCTCTTTTGACTTCCACTTCCCCTGAAGGCGCCAGAGATTTTTTAGTTCCTTCTCGTGTTCACAAAGGTAAATTTTTTGTTCTTCCACAAGCCCCTCAACAATTCAAACAATTATTAATGGTTTCAGGTGTCGATAAATATTTCCAAATCGCTCCTTGCTTACGTGATGAGGATCCTCGTGCCGATAGACATGCCGGTGCTTTTTATCAAATCGACATTGAAATGAGTTTTCCTACCACCGATAAACTTTTTTCTGCCGCTGAGAATATGATAAAAGAAACTTATCAAAGCATTGCTCCTCAAAAAACTATCGCTAAATTTCCTTTCCCTCGAATTCCCTTTAAAGAAGCCATGAGCAAATACGGTAGTGATAAACCCGACACTCGTTTTGGTTTAGAGCTTCAAGATATTACCGAAGTGGTCAAAAGCAAAAGTGATTTTAATGTTTTTAATAATGCCGAAACAATTAAATGTGTCGTCGCTCCAAAATGTGCTGAATTTAGTAAAGCTCAAATTGATAAACTAGAAACACTTGCCAAAGAAAAAGGAGCCAAGGGTTTAGCCTACACCAAAGTTACCGACACTGGCCTTGACACCAACGTTGCTCGATTTTTTAATTCTGATTTACAACAATCAATTATCAAAGCTACCTCTGCTAAATCCGGTGATTTAATTTTATTTGTCGCCGACACCACTGCTGTTGTTAATAAAGTTTTAGGTCAAATTCGTCTTGCCTTAGGCGACATCTTAAATCTTCGTGATCCAAACATTTTATATTTCAATTGGATTACTGATTTTCCTTTTTATGAAATTAATGATGATGGTAAATTAGATTTTGGCCACAATCCTTTTTCCATGCCTCAAGGGGGAATAGAATCTTTAAAAAATAAGGATCCGTTAAATATTGAGTCATATCAATATGACCTTACTTTAAATGGTTTTGAACTCGCTTCTGGCTCAATTCGCAATCATGAACCAGAAACCCTTATCAAAGCTTTTGAAGTTATTGGCTATGGACGAGACGAAGTTATTAAAAAATTTGGTGGCATGTATAACGCTTTTCACTACGGTGCTCCTCCCCACGGTGGTTGGGCTATCGGTCTTGATCGTCTTTTAATGTTGTTTTTAGATGAACCAAATATTCGTGATGTTTATGCTTTTCCTCTAAATTCAAATGGAGTTGATCTTCTAATGAACGCTCCTGGTGAAGTTGATCAAAAACAACTCGATGATGTCGGTCTAATATTACAACCAGAAATCAAAGCAGCTCTAAAAGATGAAAAAATCGATTCTAAAGCGTAAGTCATTTGAAATTATTATTATTTTTTTAATTGCTTTTTTAAATTTGTTTTGGCTGCCAACTTTTAGTTTTTGGAATATTTATCCTAAAAATTCGTTTTTTTTCACTAATAGTGATTTAATTCAATATCAACATCCGAACAAAATTTATTCCAAACTTGCCCGAGAACCTCAATTAAATTCAAATTATTACATTTTAATTGATGTTGCAACCAATACTATTGTTCTATCTAAAAATAAAGACGTAAAAATTTATCCAGCCTCTATTACTAAACTAGTCACCGCTCTTACCGCTTTAAATATCTATTCTCTCGATGAAGAACTCACTATTAAACAGGAATATACAGAAGGCAAAGTTATGGGTCTAAAATTGGGAGAAAAAATTACAGTCAGATCTTTAGTTGATGCTCTTTTGGTCTATTCTGCTAACGATTCTGCTTTTACTTTGTCTCATTATCATCAAAATGGTGAAGTTGGCTTTATCAATGAAATGAATTTATTAGTTCAAAAATATGGTTTAAAAAATACCCATTTCACTAATTATGACGGGCTCCAAAATGAAAATCATTATTCCACGGCTTATGATCTATCTCAAATTGCTCGCCTGGCCATCAAAAATTCTGTCATTACTCAAACTGTTAAACAAAAGAATCTCGTTGTTGAATCTGTTGATAAAACCATTAAACATAAACTTACTTCTACTAATGAATTTCTTGATGTTATTCCTGAAATTGAAGGTCTTAAGACTGGATATACAGAAGAAGCTGGAGGTTGTTTTGTTGGTTTAATAAATTTAAACGGAAATTATTTAATTAGTGTTGTAACCCAAAGTGAAGATCGTTTTGGTGACACTAAAATCCTAATCAATTGGGCTAAGAACAATGTTTTCTGGCAAAATTATCACCCTTAATTAATCTGAAATATAATTACTAGTCACTGCCGACACATACGCTACAAAATTATTATCACCTTTAAAAACATAGATTGGTTGTAGATATTGAGTCAAAACAACTGGTTCGTAATAAGCCAATTGGATATCCCTAATAACAGCCTTTTCACTACTAATATCAGATGCTGGCCAATAATTTCCTGCTTCTAAATCAGCCATTGCTTCGGTTGAACTTTTAATCGGATAAGTTGAAAATGACTCTCTGCTAATATTGGCATATTTAAAATTTGCTTCAATAACTTTTTTATCACTTTCCGTTGACCCTGATACTAAAATCGAAACTGATGCTTCACCACTTTGAGGTGATACGATTCTCCACTTATCATCTAAAAGTTGTCTATAAAAATCTACTTTTATAGCATTTGCCTCTGATTGGGCCGAAACTGCTGTTAAAGTTCCCTCGGCAATTTTCCAATAACTTGCTTCTTTTTTTCCTTTTTTTAAATCATCAGTGTATTTCTTTCCTAATTCTAAAAACGATTCTGCTGTTTTTATCGCTATATCTTTTGTTGGCATATTTTCTGCATTTAAGACAGAGGGGTCGTTTGCGTAAGAATATTTTAAATTAAAATCACCTTTTAAAACATTCATAGTTAATGTTTTATTTTTATTGTTTTTAAATTCATAAACATTTTTACTTATTTCAGCTGGCTCATCTTTAAATCCAAATTCTTTAGCCACACTTTTCGCTTCTTCCAATGCTAAAATTTCTACTGTTGACCTGTAAATGATATAAACTTTTTCTTGATCATTAAAAACTGGCGTCAAGTCGTTAATAAATTCAAAAGAAAATTTTTTGGTTGTAAATTCTTTAGTTGGAAAAACATTTTTTGGCAATATTCCATATTTTACTGTCGGTGCTAAATAAGGTGGATTAGCTGCTTTATAAATTTTAATTGCAGCCACTCCGATTGACCATAATAAAACCAGCGCTACAAGACTAGATCCGCCATATTTAATTAAATTTCGAGTCATATAAGCAGTTTGGGTTAAAGACATAAATTATTTTACACTAAATGATAAAATAATAACTATGATTGACAAGAAAACCGTCAGAACCCGCATTGCTCCCAGCCCAACAGGGGAACTTCATATTGGCACTCTAAGAACTATCCTTTATGACTATGCTTTAGCTAAAAAATTTAATGGCCAATTTATTTTTCGTCTCGAAGACACTGATCAAAAACGCTATGTCGAAGGTTCTGAAAAAAGATTAATGGAAACAGTCAAAGAATATGGTTTAAATTGGGACGAAGGTCCAGATATTAACGGTCCTTGCGGTCCTTATATTCAAACAGAACGTCTTGAAATTTATCAAAAGTACATTAAAGAGCTTTTAGATAAAGGTTTTGCCTATTATTGTTTTTGCACCGAAGACAGACTGATTAAAATGCGCGAAATTCAAAAAAACACAAAACAAATTCCTCGCTACGATCAACATTGTCTTCATTTATCCAAAGAAGAAATTCAAGAAAATCTTAACAATAAAGTTCCATACACAATTCGTATGGTTATTCCTAAAAACGAAACTATTATTTTTGAAGACATTATTCGAGGCAAAATTAAATTTAACACTAACGAAATTGACGATCAGGTTTTAATTAAATCAAATGGAATTCCAACTTATCATTTTGCAGTTGTTGTCGATGATCATTTAATGGATATTACTCACATTTTTCGAGGTGAAGAATGGATAACTTCAACTCCAAAACAAATATTACTTTATCGTTATTTTGGTTGGGAAGCACCACAATTTGCCCATCTTACGGTTTTATTAAATGCTGATGGTCATGGCAAAATGAGCAAAAGATCTGGTTCAACTCATGCCAAGGCCTTTTTAGACGAGGGCTATCTTCCTGAAGCTATGTTGAATTTTTTAATGCTTCTCGGTTGGAATCCAGGCGACAATCAGGAATTTTTTACCTTAGACCAATTTGTTGAATCTTTTAGCCTAGATCATCTTCATAAAAAGTCACCAATTTTCGATCGCAAAAAATTAGATTATTTTAATGGTTATTATCTTCGTCAAAAAACAGACCAAGAATTATTTGTTTTGTTTAAAAAATTTTTACCTCAAGCTTCCGATGATCAAATAAAAATTTTAGTTCCGGTTTTAAAAGAAAGAATTGTCAAACTCTCCGACCTTACGATTCAAACAAAATTTCTTTTTGAAAATGTTGAATATGACAAAGAATTATTACTCAAAAAGGGGACTGATTCTAAATTAGCCATCGATATTTTAAATAAAATAAAAAAAACAATATCTGCTTTAAAAACTTTTGACTTTATAGCTTTACAAACTGATTTGATGGATTTAATTAAAACTAATAATTGGAATGTTGGAGAATTTTTTATGGTTTTTCGGGTTGCCATTTGTGGCACTGTTTTCACTCCACCAGTGGTTGAATGCTTGCCAGCTCTTGGTCAAGAAAAAACACTTGAAAAACTAGATCTCGCCATTTC